>VBDA01000098.1 GCA_005883655.1 Betaproteobacteria bacterium
TTTCATCTTTGTATCGGCCGACCTCGTGCCGCGTATCCGGCAAGTGCGGGTCGATCAGAAAACGCAGGCGTCTGATCACCAGCCCGTGTTGATCGAGATCGACTAGCTTGTCGATTCTGTGCGCTCATTTGGACCGGCCCCGCGGCCGGCGTAAAATGGCAGGTCGCCGCCGCCTCGATCCAAGCCGGTTCGCCGGCAATTTCTGCGGCTGGCTCGTCCCTCCTTGACCGCCTTTCTACCATTCACCGGTGAACGCTTCACGCCCGAAGCCAGAGGCGCGATCTGGTATGAGCATTGGCACCGCTACTGCGTCGCGTTGTCTGCCGTCGCGGGCAAGCGGGTGCTCGATGCCGCATGCGGTGAAGGCTACGGCAGCTGGCTGCTTGCCGGCGCGGCGGCAGAGGTCGTCGGTGTCGATATCGACCATTCCGCGATCGCGCATGCGGTGAGCCGCTATGAGGGAAGGTCGAATCTGCGCTTCGTTTCGGGATCCTGTGACGCCTTGCCGCTGGGCGACTCGAGTGTTGACTGCGTGATATCGTTCGAGACCATCGAGCATTTGTCGTCTCAAGCGGCGATGCTCGCCGAATTCAGACGCGTGCTGGCGCCGCACGGTGCCCTGATCCTCTCATCGCCGAACAAAACGATTTACTCCGGAGAGAGCGGCTACGACAATCATTTTCATGTGCATGAGCTCGACCGCGATGAGCTTGCGACGATGCTTGGTGCCCGGTTTCCAAGGCGGCACTGGTATGGTCAGCGCGCGCTCGCGCATTCGCTCTTGTGGCGGGAGGACGATACCACCTCGCGCAGTGCCGAGCTCATCGCGCTCATCGACGATCGAGTGGAGGTTCGCAAGTCCCCTGCGCCGCCAATGTATTACGTCGTCGTGTGTGGCGCCGCGCAGGCTGCCCTTCCGGAGCTTCCCGACCTATCCATTTTCGACGACGGAGCGCTCTCGCTCTACCGCGACTACGAGCGCGCCTTGCTCGCGGAGAAGCGACTGTTTTGGGATGAACTGGATGCGCGCAAGATTGCCGAAGCGAGGCTGGCCGATCTGGTGATCGCGGTGAATGACCTCGCAAGCTCGCGCCAACGCGAAGAAGCGGTGAGCTTGCGCATGACATCGCTGGACGCCGAGCTCAAGCGCACGCAGGAGGCGTTTGCACAAGTTTCGGGCGCGCTCGACGAGACCAGCGCGCGGCTTGCGCACCGTGAGACCTGGCGCGGATGGCTGCGCTGGCCAGCCGGGCGTGTAAGACGCTTATTCGACGCGAGGGCCAGATGACAATCGACGTCATCGTCCCGATCTATCGCGGCGTCGAGGCGACGCGGCGTTGCATCGAAAGCATATTGTCCAGTAAGCAGCATGCGCCTTTCGAGCTGATCGCTGTCAACGACGCATGTCCGGAGCCCGAGCTTGCTCGCTGGCTGCGCGAGCTCGCGGAGCGCTCGCGTCTGACGCTGATCGAGCAGCCGCTGCGCCAGGGTTTCGCCGCGGCAGTCAACCGCGCGACCGCACTTCATCCGGACCGCGACGTCGTCATACTTCACAGCGACGCCGAAGTCGCCAACGACTGGCTCGATCGGCTTGTCGCTCCCGCTTCCGCCGCTCGCGACATCGGCACCGTCGTGCCGTTCACCAACTACGGCGGCATCGCGGGTTATCCGCGCACCGATGTCAGGAACGCGATGCCGGCGGAACACACGCTGGGCTCGCTGGATCTCCTGTTCCGGCGCGCCAATGCGAGCTCCTCGGTCACAATGCCGCTTGCCTGCGGGCCGTGCGTGTTCCTGCGCCGCGCGTGCCTTGACGCGGTCGGACCATTGGATGGCGGTCCGCTGGGCAGCGATTACGGTGTCGAGCAGGATTTTTGTCTGCGCGCATCCGGTGCGGGATTCCGGCATGCGCTCGCCGCCGATGTCTATGTCTGGCATTGGGGCGAGACCGCATTCGGATCCGCCGATGCGCAGGATCTCGCGGCTCGCGCGGACAGAGCGCTGGGCAAGCTCTATCCGCATTACCCGGCGCAGCGTGCGGAGTTTGCTGCACGCGATCCGGCGCGGACCTTTCAGCGCCGGGTGGATCTGCTGCGACTGGCGGAGTCTCCACGGCAGCTTCTGCTTTTCATCGCCCACGGATGGGGCGGCGGCATTCGTCGGCACATGGACGACTTAGCCGAGATGGTGAGCGAGCGATGCGACGTCCTGCTGCTGCAGCCGGGCGCGGGCGACACCGTGAAGCTGTCATGGCCGAAGAAAGGGGAGGGTTTTACCGCCTATTTCGCTTTGCCCGCCGAGTTGCCTGCGCTGGTATCGCTGTTGCGCTGGCTCGGGCTGGTGCGCATGCATTTTCATCATGTGCACGGCCTGCCGCGCGCGGTGCTGGACCTGCCCGGTCGAGTGGGCGTGCCGTACGACTGCACGCTGCACGACTATTACGCGATCTGCCCGCAATATCACCTCGATGCGGCGGATGGGCGTTATTGCGGCGAGCCTGACGCGCTCGGCTGCGCCGCGTGCTTGACGCAGCGGCCCGGGCAATGGGGAATGGACATCACCTCGTGGCGCGGCGCACTGGGTCAACTGCTGCGCGGCGCCGATCGCGTGCTTGCGCCCTCTCGCGACGTCGCGCAGCGCATCGCTCGTTATTTCCCCGATGTTGACGCAGTGGTGATGCCTCATCCCGAAACGCCGCTCATCGAGCCGGGCAGGATCACTCGGGTGGTGACGCTGGGCAATCTTTCGCCGGAAAAGGGGCTTCGGGTCGTCGCCGCCTGCGCCATCGATGCGCGCGTGCGCCGCCTGCCGTTGTCGTTTCGTATTCTCGGAGCGACCACTGAGCCGCTTCCGCAGTGGCCCGACGCGCCGTTGTCCATCCACGGTCAATATGCAGAAGAAGGCCTGGCTACCCTCATCGCCGGCGAGCGCCCCGATGTAATCTGGTTTCCGGCGCAGGTGCCAGAGACCTACTCGTACACGCTTTCGGTCGCACTCGCGGCCGGAACCGCTATCGTGGTTTCCGCCCTGGGCGCACTTGCCGAGCGCGCGTCCGGCCACCCGCGCGTGGCGGTGGTGCGATGGGACGCGACGCCGGCTGAGTGGAACGAGGCCTTGCTGAAGGCGGGTGCTCTCGGCTCGAGCACGCGTCCGGCGCTCTCCCGAATCGCGATCAAGTGACCGATCCTCAGCGTTATCTCGCGATCTATCTTGCGCGGTTGCCCGCGTCGCCAGGGACGCGCTCGCACAACCTGACACCGCTGCCCCTCGACGCGCGACACTGGTATCTCGCCGCGGACCCCATCGCGGAACAGCAGATTGCACTGCCGCAATTGTTCAGCGCGGGCGTGGAATGCGGACACGGTGAAGCGCGCGACGAGCTCAAGCGACGCGTTGCGGTGGTCGATGCCGAGCTCGAAGAATTTCGAGCGATTCGCGATCGCGCGCAACTCGATCGCGAGGCGCTTGCGGCGCAGCTTCTTACGGCGCTGAGAGAACAGATTGCCACCCAGCTGCACATTGGCAGAGTCGAGACGCAGCTCACCGCGACTCAAGCCCGAATCAATGAGCTGGAGACGAGCACTGTCTGGCGCGCGAGCGCGCCGCTTCGGCACAGCGTACATCGCGTCAGGATCGCGCTCGCTCGCCTGCGCGCACGCTGGCTGTCGCTTCGACAGTCCCCCCGTTATGCCGGGATAGCCTTGTCGATTCTCCGCGACGAGGGCGCCGCCGCGCTGACGCGACGGGTCGCGCGCAGACTCACGCGCTATCGCCGGTTCGTTCCTTCGACCGGACCGGGCTTCGTGCAGGCGCCGGAGATCGCGCCGCTTTCATTCGTGCCGTGCCCGAATCCACGAGTGAGCATCATCATCCCGGTCCATGCGAAACCGCTCCTCACCTACACCTGCCTCGCAAGCCTGCGCGCCAACACGCTCGCGGGAACGTACGAGATCGTGATTCTCGACGACGCCTCGCCGGAACCGGCGGAGGCGGCACTTTCCGTCGTCAGCGGGGTGCGTTTCGTGCGCAACGATACCAACGTTGGTTTTGTCGGCAGCTGCAATCGCGCCGCCGGCGATTCGCGCGGCGAGATCCTGGTCTTCCTGAACAACGACACCATCGCGACTGCGGGCTGGCTCGATGCCATGCTGGCGATCTTCGAGCGTCATCCGGACGCCGGGCTTGTCGGCGCCAAGCTCATCTATCCGGATGGCAGGCTGCAGGAAGCCGGCGGCATCGTCTGGCGCGATGGCTCGGCATGGAACTACGGCCGCAACGACGACCCGGACAAGCCCGAATACAACTATGTGCGCGAGGTGGACTACTGTTCAGGGGCCTGTCTTGCGATTCCGGCGCGGTTGTTCGGAGAGCTCGGTGGCTTCGATCAGCGATTCGCGCCGGCATATTACGAGGACGTGGAT
>VBDA01000099.1:0-4990 GCA_005883655.1 Betaproteobacteria bacterium
GCTGCCGCTGACACAGCGTACCCAACACGCGCAGCAGCACCGCGTCCTGGTTGTGCGATGGAAGCCAGCGTTCCGCCTGCTCGAGCTGACGCGTCGCGTCACCAAGGCGGCATTCCCCGTAGAGCTCGACCAGATCCGAATCCCACTCGCGGTCGAGGCTCTGCGCCAGGATGTCGGCGGCCTCGCGCTCACCGCCCAACTGCATGAAGCTCTGCGCCGCCGCGCGCGCAATCTTTGGATGTGTTTTGGTCGTGTCGGCGAGCCGGCTCCAATAGTCGCGAAGCCCGGCGGCGTCGTGGGCGAGAAACTTGAGCTGTTCGCTCTGCGCGCTGATGCGAACGTGCTCCGCTTGCGCCGCATCGAAAACCTTGCGCCTGACGAGCTGGTCGAGCAAGGGCGGAATATCGGTCCAGCGGCGCGCCGCCTGCAAGGCGCGAAGCTCCAGGCGCAACGCGGCGGTGTGCAGGCCGGCCTCCTTGCGCAGCTTGTTCAGCACGCGCAGCGAGTCCTGTGGCTCGCCTTGCTCCAACGAGCTTTCCGCGGAGAGCATCAGCCGCGACACCGCCAGACTCGACGCTTGCGCGTCGGGGCGCTTGAGCAACGCTTCGGCGCCATCGAAATCCCGGACGTCGAGCGCGGCACGCGCCGCGACGATGGCGTTCAAGCCCGACGAGCCCGGAATCGCAAGCGCTTCCTCGGCGTGCTGGCGCGCCTTGCCGTACCGCCCCTCGAGCAGCGCGACCACCGCGCCGTCCTGCTTGACGCGGGCACGCTCCAACTTCTGCCGACGGCGCCAGATGCGAACGGTGCGCGGCATTTGGATCGTGCGAGTGATGAGCCGTATGACGAGGTACAAGGCAAAAAAACCGCCAGTCAGCAGAACAAGCAGCAGATTGAGCGACAGCTCGATCCTGTACGGCGGCGCCACCAGCAGTGCGTAACCCGCGTTGAGCTTGACCGCGAGCGCGACGACTACCGCCGCAATGGCGAGCAGCAGAAACCAGAATAGAAATCGCATGAAGATGCCGTCAGTGAACCGGAACGGCGACTAGCGCGACGGCTTCTCGCGCGCGAGCTTGAGCACCCGGACCGCCTCGAGGCTGCGCACGACGTCGGGAATCTCGCTCGCGATATCGGTCGCCTGCAGCTGCTTCAACAGCGTCTGCAGCGTCGACACCGCGGGAGCATGGGTGTCGAAATACTTTCGTAGCCAGGCGTCGGCCGTGCTCAAGTCCGCGCGAAAATTCTGCTGGTCGTGAAGCAGCAAGGAAAATCGAGCCGACAGGAGTCGTAGCTTGAGATTTTCACGCAGGAAGAATTGTTGCTGCGGAGCGAGCAGCGGCGCCTCGGGACGATCGAGATTCTCGACCCGAATCAGCTGCCGTACGTCCTGCCAGACCGCGCGCAGGAAACGGCGCCAACCGGCTTCGTCCTCCGGTTGCGCGGGCGCCGGTTGCGGCGGCAGGCGTTCTTCCAATGCCAGCGGCAGCGTGTCGACGGTCGCAAGGGCCTGATCGAGGCGCAGCGAAATCCCCGAGACATCCACGTACGGCACTGCTTTGAGCCGATCCATGTCGCGCGCGAGTGCGCGTCGCAGGGGAACGAATTGGGGGCGGTCGAGCCGCTGCAACTTGGAATCGGCGAGCTGGAGCGCGGCCAGCGCCGAGGGTACGCTGCGCGCAAGCTGGATTTGCTGGCTTGCGAGCTGCAGCACCTGTTCGATCTCGGTCAGCGCCCATTCGTCGCGCGACGGCGCGAGCTCGCGATAAAGCGCCTCGAGCGCCGTCTGTTGGTTCTGCGATTCGGCCAGGCGGCTTTCAAGCAAAGTGAGCTTGGCCTGCGCTTCTCGCAAGTCCTCCTGCGCATCCTTCAAGCTCGCGCGCGTCGTTTGATCGGCGGCGTCGAGAGCGCTGAGACGCATCGCGACCTCGGTGCGCAGCTGGCGCCGCGCGTTGCGCCCATCGAGCCAGACGGCGACCACCGCGGCGGCGAGCAGCGCCAGCACCAGCGCGAGCAGCCACCGTCGCGTGCGCGCAGGGTCACGCGGCGCCGCCGGGGGCGCCGCGGAGGCGACTTCGTGCACCGTGTCAGTCATGGGGACAGAAAACTAAGAGAAGCGAGGGTAGCCGGTCGATTGTAGCAGGTCGCGACAGAGCGGCGAACGCGCGGATCATATGCAATCCTCGCTTTCGCGAGGATGACGCAAATGCGGGAATCCTCAGTAGAATATGCGTTGCTCCGCCACCGCGCCGGACGGGGGCGACGCATTCCCGCGGGATCATGGTATTTCTCGTCATTATTCTTTTGCTCATCGTGGTCGCCCTTGCCGCGTATGCCGGCTATGCGATCGGTGTGCGCGGTCGCGCCGCTTACGTCGCCACGGAAGAGCCGAACGCGCCAGTGCCCGCGCTCGCCGCGCCGGTGTCGCCCGTTCCCGCCGTAGCGACGAGCGTGTCCGCTGACGAAAGCGCGGAAATCGAGCGTGTGAGCGTTGAAAAGGCGCGCATCATCCGCAGCCGCGATGCCGAGGCCGCGCTACTTCGGCGGAGTCTCGCCGACCGCGACGCGTCCCCGGAGGGCGATGTCGCTCTGAGACGCGAGTGTGAACGGCTGACCGCGGAGCTCGCCGACGCGCGGCAGGAAAGCGCGCGCTATCGAGCGCTCGTCGTCGACATCGAGAACAACGCGCCGCCGCCGATCCTGTCCGGCGTCGGCGAGCCCGACGACTTGAAGCTCATCGTCGGCATCGGCCCGGTGCTCGAACGCATGCTGCACAATCTCGGCGTCACCACCTTCCGGCAAATCGCGCGCTGGAGCGAGAGCGACAGCGCCGATTTCGACGCCAAGCTTCCGGAATTTCCGGGACGCATCGCGCGCGATCAGTGGGTGACGCAGGCGCGTGCGTTGCATCGGGCAAAATTCGGCGAGTTGCCTTCCGACCGGCCACCGCGTCCATGAGCGCCGCGCATCCTGCCACGGCACAGCGCGCGGTGCCGGCGTCGAGCTTCATGCTGATCGGCATGCTCGCGTTGTTGTGGGGTTGCAACTGGCCGGTGTTGAAGGTCGGCGTGACCGAGCTTGCGCCGCTGACTTTCCGCGCCGCGTCGCTTCCGTTCGCGGGCATCGGCCTCTTGATCCTGGCCAAGCTCGGGGGCGATTCGATCGCCATTCCTCGGGTACTGTGGCCCAGAGTCGCCGCGCTGGCGATTTTCAATATCGGCGCCTGGAACGGGCTCATCGTGTTCGGTGTGCAACAGATGCCTGCCGGCAGGTCGGCAATACTCGCCTTTACCATGCCGGTCTGGAGCGTGCTGTTTTCGCTTCCGCTGTTGCACGAGCCGCTGTCACGTCGCAAGCTCATCGGTCTCGTGCTCGGGATGTCCGGCATGGCCTTGCTTCTCGGCGAAGACTTTCGTCACGTGCAGCGCTCGCCCGCGGGCACGCTGTTCATCCTCGGCGCTGCGATGAGCTGGGCATTCGGCACGGTATTGTTGCGACGCTGGAAGCTGGAGCTGCCGCAAAACACGCTTAGCGGCTGGATGATGATCGTAGGATGGCTGCCGATCATCGTGCTCGCACCGTGGTTCGATCCGCATCCATGGCTCGCGGTGTCGACCATGAACGCCACCGCGTGGTTCGCGGTGCTCTACAACATATTCTTTGCCGGCACCTTGGCTCATTGGGCCTGGTTCACGATGGCACGGACGCTGCCGGTCGCGGTGAGCTCGCTTTCATCGCTTCCGGTGCCGGTGGTCGGCGTGCTCGCGGGAATGCTTTTTCTTGGCGAACGGCCGGGGGCAAATGAGTTCATCGCGCTAGTGTTGGTGCTGGCGTCGCTCGGTACAGTGATGTTCGCGCCGGCGTCAAAATCGCCACCGGCACCGATCGCGCCGGATTAAGCGCGGATCGGAACCCGCGTGTCGAGCGCGTCTACGATAGCTCCGGTATCAGCGTCAGAACTTTTTTCTGCGAGAACCAGGCATCGAGATTGGCCTTGCACAGGTCGCCCATCGCCTGACGCGTCTCGCGCGTCGCGCTGCCGACATGCGGCAGGAGCACCGCATTGTCCATCGCCAGCAGCGCCGAGGGAATATTGGGCTCATCGGCGAATACGTCGAGGCCCGCCCCCTTGATCACCCCAGCGGTAAGCGCGGCTGCAAGCGCCGACTCGTCGACGATCGAGCCGCGGGCGATGTTGATCAACGTTCCTTTCTTGCCCAGCGCTTCCAGTACTTCGGCGTTGACGATGTTGCGCGTGGCTTCGCCTCCGGGGCAGGCGACGACGAGGAAGTCCACCGCTGACGCCAGCGACTTTAGATCCGGCATGAACTCATAAGGCACGTGCTGCGGCTTGCGGCCAGTATAGGCAACCTTCATTCCCATCGCGACGACACGTGCGGCGATCGCTTTGCCGATACGCCCCAGTCCGAGGATGCCGACTTTCTGTCCGGCAAGCTTGGTGGCCAACTCGGGTGAACGCTTCGGCCATTCGCCGGCATGGACAAAACGATTGAGCCGAACGAATCCGCGGCCGGTCATCAGAATCAGGCCGAGCGCGACGTCGGCGACGTCGTCTGTCAGCACATCTGGTGTATTGGTGACCTTGATCTTTCGTCCCTTGCAATAGTTCACGGGAACGCCGTCGTAGCCGACACCGAACACGGAAATGATTTCGAGCGCCGGCAGCGCATCGAGGAGCGCCGTTGGTGTCACCGTGCCTCCGCCCTGGACCAAGCCACGAATCCGCTTGCCCGCCGCTTCAAGCGTGCCCGGCTTGTCTTCCGTCTTGTAATAGTCGTGGCAGCGATAGCTCGACTTCAGCGGTTCGTAGAGAAAAGGCGGCAGCGGCGCGGTGACGATGATATCGGGTTGCATGTGGGCGTCTCGGTGGTTAGGGTTGTCTGGAAGCGAAGTATTCTAGCAACGAAGCTATGAGTCCTGCGTCGGTGGGTGCGGTGATGCTTACGCACCCAAACCCGAGCATCCGTGC
>VBDA01000099.1:5016-7207 GCA_005883655.1 Betaproteobacteria bacterium
CGTCGTCAAAGAGCGACCATAGATTGTCGAGGCCTTCGCTGCTGGTCAGCGTCAAGCCATCGATCTCGCCGGCGCGCCACGCCGCGGTCAGGGTCCCGAAGTCGCCGCGTGGCTTGTCGCGTCGGTAGCAGTCGACGTAATCGATTTGAGCCCCCCGTTCGGAAAGAGTTTCTCCGAGCAGCTCCCGGCCCGGGGCGGCGCCGCCTCCGCGATAAATAACAATGCGTTTGCCTGCCGCATCGGCGAGCTCGGGCAGCGCGAGCAGGCCTTCGCTGTCCATGGTCGTCGCCGGAATGCGCACCTGACCGATGCCGACCGCGGCGAGCGCCGATGCCGTTCCGGTTCCGGGTGCGAACGCGATCAGATGCGCGGGCCACGAAGCCGGATCGCCGACGCCGTATTCGACCGCGTTGGCGCTGACAAAGACAGCGTAGTCATACTGCGCGAGATCGCGTTGCGCGCGCTCGAGCGCCGAGCGATCGGCCGGTGGCAGAATCACGATCGCCGGAAACATCACCGGTTTGCCGCCGAGTGCCGCGATTTGCTGCGCGAGTGCCGCGGATTGGCGAGCAGGACGCGTAATGACGATGCGCGCGCCTTGCAACGCCCCGCTCGCCCTATCGGTCATGCCTCGTCGGCCAAAATTTCCGCCGCGCCACGTTTCAGGAATTCCACGCCCAGAGCGTCGCCCATCGCCTCCGCTGCCTTTACGTTCGGTGCCGCGTCGGTGCGCTCGCCGCGCAACACCCGCCTTCCGTCGCGACTTGCAATCAGCCCGCGCAGCCGCAACCGGTCGTCTTGCCAAACGCCGTGCGCGGCGAGGGGCGTGTGACAACTACCTCCGAGACGCTGACCAAAGGCACGCTCGGCCGCGGTCGCAAGCGTCGTCTCGGTGTCCGCGAGCAGCGCGAGTGCGGCGATTATGTCGGCGCGATCGGCGCGGCATTCCAACGCCAGCGCGCCCTGGCCGACAGCGGGCAGACTGTCGTCGGGATCGAGCAAGGCGGCGATGCGATTCGCGTGGCCCAAGCGCTTGAGACCGGCGGCGGCGAGAATGATCGCCGCATACTGGCCGTCGTCCAGCTTCTTCAGCCGCGTGTCCACATTGCCGCGAAGCGGTTTGACGTCGAGCTCCGGATAGCGCTCGCGCAACTGAGCCTCGCGACGCAGGCTCGAGGTACCAACGATGCTGTTCGCGGGAACTTCCGCCAGCGACGGATATCGGTTGGACACCCAGGCGTCGCGTGGGTCGTCGCGCTTCATGATCGCCGCCAACACGAACCCCGGCGGCATGTCCATGGGCACATCCTTGAGCGAGTGCACCGCGAGATCGGCGCGGCCGTCAGCCATCGCCTGCTCGAGCTCCTTGATGAAAAGACCCTTGCCGCCGATATCGGCAAGCGGTTGATCGATGATGCGGTCGCCTTGCGTCGTCACGCCGAGCAGCGTCAGCTCACACGATGGATAGTGCGCATGAAGATGATCGCGCACGTGCTCCGCCTGCCACATCGCCAGGGAAGATTCGCGGGTGGCGATAATGAGTTGTCGCGGTGACGAAGACGTTGCGGACATCAAGGGAATCGTGCTGAATTGCAGGATGTGGAGGACGCAAAGCGATCGTCAGCCCTGAGGATATCGCACGCCGAGATTTTAGCATGTGCAAGGTCGCGCTTCGCAGAACGGAGCGCCCCTGCCGCGCCTCACGGCATGAATTCCGCGCGCTACAAGCTGTCGCGACCGGCGTAGCCCAGAATTTGGTCGTGGTCTTCGCTTGGTTCTGCGTGACGGTTGCGTTGTTTGTGAGTTCGGTGCAACATTTTCATGGTGTGTCCACCGCGGCTTTACCGCGCGCTCAATGCGGCGCGTGTCGTGTCGGCGGCGCGCCGGTTGCTTCGTCCGTGGGCCGCATTTTTAGGAGGCGCAACATGGCATACGACAAATACGCGTTGATTACCGGCAGTTCACGTGGGATCGGCAGAGGAATCGCGCTGGCGCTGGCGGAAGATCACGTTAGGGTCGCGATTCACTACTACCAGAATGAGGCTGCAGCCAAAGAGACGCTCGCGAAAGTGCGCGAGCGCGGCTCGGATGGAGTCTTGGTTCAGGCCGATGTGAAGGACCCGGCACAGATTACCGACGTCTTTGCCAGGGTGAAGCGGGAATTCGGAAAACTGGACATCTTCGTCAGCAA
>VBDA01000246.1 GCA_005883655.1 Betaproteobacteria bacterium
ATTCCTCCCGACGGTCTGCTGCGCGAATGGCCAAGGCCCGACTTCGGCATCGACAGCCACCTCTCGTATATGCTGCAGTGGTACTCGCTGGCGGCGCTGACGATCGCGCTCTGGCTGGTGCTCAACTGGCGACGTCGCCTGGAAGACGCTTGATGTCGCCGCTCAAGGCCCGGGGCCGGCGCACGCTTCTGATGCTCGCGCTGGTCTGCGCCGCGCCGGTCGTTGCGTCTTACATCGCCTACTACTGGTTTCGTCCCCCCGGACAGGTGAACTACGGCGAGCTTCTCGAGGTGAAGCCCGCGCAGGAAATCGTCGGCACGCTGCCCGATGACGGGCAATTTCGTCTTTCGGATTATCGTGGCCGATGGTTGTTTCTCACGGTCGACGCGGGCCCGTGCGAAGACGCATGCCAGCGTAAGCTGTACGCGACCCGGCAGGCGCGCACGATCCAGGGGCGCGAACAGGAGCGCGTGGTGCGGATGTGGCTGCAGGCGACCGACGCGCCCGCACTTGCGCGGCTATTCCTGGCGGAGCACCCCGGGCTGATCGTCGCACGGGTCGATCCGGCCCAGTGGGCGGCATTGCCCGGGGTCGCCGGTCCGCCGGGGAACATCTATTTGATCGATCCGCTGGGCAATATCGTGCTTCGCTATCCTGCGGATCCCGACATCAAGCGGATGGCCAAAGATCTCGAACGTTTGCTGCGAGCGTCGCGGATCGGCTGAGGGGCGAAATGGTAAAATTCCTTCTCGCGCCCATACCGTCTGCGCGAGACTGCCAATGACCGCACTCGCCCTCGACCAACATCGCTTGCGCCAGTTTCTCTCGCTGACCAAGCCGCGCGTGGTATCGCTGATCGTCTTCACCGCGGTGATCGGCATGTTTCTCGCGGTGCCCGGTTTGCCGCCGTTGAAGCCGATGCTGTTCGGCACGCTTGGCATCGCTCTGGTCGCCGCAGCGGCCGCGGTTATCAATTGTCTCGTCGAGCAAAAGATCGACGCCAAGATGGCACGCACTCGCGCGCGACCGCTGCCGCGCGGAGAGCTCACGACGCAACAGGCACTGATGTTTGCGTCGGTCATCGGTGCCGCGGGCTTGGTTCTCCTTTACGCACAGGTCAATGCGCTGACCATGTGGCTGACGCTTGCGACGTTTGTCGGCTACGCGGTCGTCTACACCGTGCTTCTAAAGCCGGCAACGCCGCAGAATATCGTGATCGGCGGCGCCTCCGGCGCAATGCCGCCGATTCTCGGGTGGGCCGCAATTTCCGACGACGTAGCGCCGCAAGCGCTGATCCTGTTCCTGATCATCTTCGTCTGGACGCCGCCGCATTTCTGGGCGCTCGCGCTCTACCGTGCGAAGGAGTACGCGAATGCGGGCTTGCCCATGCTGCCGGTGACTCACGGCCCCGCCTACACCCGGCTGCAGATCGTTCTGTACACCATAGTCCTGTTCGCCGTTTCGCTCCTTCCCTTCGCCATCCGCATGAGCGGCTGGATATACCTCGTCACCGCGGTGATCCTGAGTGGTATTTTCATCGGCTACGCCGTCGCGTTGAAGAGGCGTTACAGCGACCGGCTTTCGCGGCAGACCTTCAGGTACTCCATTGCCTACCTGGCCGGACTTTTTTCAGCGCTGCTTTTCGACCACTATTGGCAGTGAAGCGACCATTCGGTATTGTCGCCGCCGCGTTGCTGGCGCTCTTTGTCGCAGCGTGCGGTCCGGCGAACCCCCGCTTCCAGGCGTCGGACGTCACCGGGGTGGCCTTCGGGCGCGATTTCAAGCTCACCGATCACAACGGAAAGCCGCGGACACTCGCCGACTTCCGCGGTAAGGTTGTGGTGATGTTCTTCGGCTACACGCAGTGTCCCGACGTCTGCCCGACCACGCTTTCGGACCTCGCCGCTGCGCTGCAAAAACTGGGCGCAGATGCCGACCGCGTGCAAGTGCTGTTCGTGACCATCGATCCGGAGCGCGACACGCCGGAATTGCTTTCGCACTACGTTCCAGCATTCAACCCGACATTCCTCGGCTTATCCGGAGACGCCGCGGCGACCGCCGAGACGGCGCGCGAATTCAAGGTCCTGTATCAGAAGCAAGCCGGGTCGACGCCGGGCAGCTATTCCATGGACCATACCGCGGGTACGTTTATCTTCGACCCGGCGGGAAGGCTG
This sequence comes from Betaproteobacteria bacterium, assembly GCA_005883655.1. GTDB lineage: Bacteria > Pseudomonadota > Gammaproteobacteria > Burkholderiales > Casimicrobiaceae > PALSA-1003. The sequence goes on from VBDA01000246.1 coordinate 2,175, forward strand.
CGCTTGTTCGTGAGCCAAGGCCAGGGCCCACAAATCTTCGCACACGACATACGCGAGCTGCTTCGAGCCACCTCTTAGCGGCATTTACGAAGGTGCGTGTCGCTTGGAATCCTTAAATTCGTCATTCCCGCGGCCGTTAGTCCCCGCGAAAGCGGGGAGGGAATCCAGCGTCTCTTTCACAAACGCCACTGGGTCCCCGCTTGGCGGTTCCTCGAAGCTTCGCCCTTCGGGCTCGTTTTCGCGGGGAAGACCTTAGTATTGCGCTATCGCTCGATCAGCTCGATCTTGTAACCATCGGGGTCCTGCACGAAGGCAATTACCGTGGCGCCGCCCTTGACCGGTCCCGCCTCGCGGGTCACCGTGCCTCCTTTTTCGCGCACCGCGCTGCATGCCGCGGCGGCGTCGGGAACCTCGATGGCGATGTGTCCGTACCCGGTGCCGAGATCGTATCGATCGACGCCGTAATTGTAGGTCAGCTCCAGCACCGCGTGCCTAGCCTCGTCGCCATAGCCGACAAACGCCAGCGTGTATTTCTGTTCCGGCCGATCGGTGGTCCGCAGAACCGTCATGCCGAGCACGCCGGTGTAAAAACCGATCGAGCGTTGCAAGTCGCCCACGCGAAGCATGGTGTGAAGAATACGCATCCTTCCTCCGATAGTTTCCTTGCTTTACTAGAACTCCACCAATTCGTAGTCTTCCTTGCGCGCGCCGCAATCGGGACACGTCCAGTTCGGCGGAACGTCTTCCCATTTGGTGCCCGGCGCAATGCCGGTGTCGGGGTCGCCGAAGGCTTCATCGTAAATGTGCCCGCAGATGAGGCACATGTATTTTTTCATTGGACGCGAAAGCGATTGGAGTAAACTTGCATTTTACCAAGTCCATCCGGGCGATGTGTATGTCTGATGCAGCTCCGATGCCGCTCTCGAAGCCCGCGCCGCAATGTCCTCGCCGACCGATCAGGACCCTGATTTTCCGCCGCTCGTAATGACTTTTGCTGCTTCCGATCCATCCGGAGGCGCGGGCATTCAGGCCGACATCCTGACCTTGGCAAGCATGGGCTGCCATCCGCTGTCGGTGCTGACTGCGATTACGGTTCAGGACACGATGGGCGTCGAGGCGTTGCAGGCAATCGACGCCGACTGGGTCGCTGACCAGGCGCGGTGTCTGCTCGAGGACATGCCCATCGACGCGTTCAAAATCGGCGCGCTGGGCAGCGTCGAGAATATCGCGGCGATTGCCGAAATCCTTTCCGATTACCCGGATGTGCCGCTGGTGCTCGATCCGGTCCTGGCGTCCGGCAGAGGCGACGAGCTTGCCAACGACGAAATGCTGCACGCGATGCGCGAGCTCTTACTCCCGCAGACGACGATTTTGACACCTAACAGCCTTGAGGCGAGACGCCTCGCCGATACCGACGATGAGGAAGAGCCGTCGCTCTCGGTTTGCGCGCAGCGCTTAGTCGAGATCGGCTGCGAGTTCGTCTTGATCACCGGTACCCATGAATCCACGCCGCAGGTGATGAACACACTTTACGGAAAGAACGGTGTGGTCAGAACGGACACCTGGCAGCGCCTTCCGGGTACCTATCACGGCTCGGGCTGCACACTGGCGTCGGCCATTGCGGCAATGCTTGCCAATGGGCTCGAGCTTCCCGAAGCGGTGCGCGAAGCACAGGATTACACTTGGCACACGCTGCAGAAGGCATATCGACCCGGCATGGGTCAGATGCTGCCGGACCGGCTTTTCTGGGCGCGCGAGGAAGAGGCAGAGCCGCGCGTCGAAGACCCGGCCCCGCCACAGGCGTCCAACCTGCACCGACACTGACCGCAAGCGATGGTCGGGCCTCTTCAGGCGGGCGCGCCGCGGTCGATCGCTGGCTTGTACGCGCTGACGCCGGAGCGCTCCGACATCGACGCAATGACCAAGTGCGTCGCCGCAGCGCTCGGTGGCGGCGCCACAACGATCCAGTATCGAAACAAGACTGCTGCGCCGAAGTTGCGGCTGCAGCAGGCGTTCGCATTGCGCGCGCTTTGCGCCGAGCGAGGTGCGACGTTTATCGTCAACGACGACATAGACCTTGCCCGCACGGTCGATGCCGACGGCGTGCATCTGGGTCGCAGCGATGCGACGATTGCGCTGGCGCGTGCGCGCCTTCGCGCCACGGCGCTCGTCGGCGCGTCCTGCTACGACTCGCTGGAGCTGGCGGAAGCAGCCGTTGCCGCGGGGGCCGATTACATCGTATTCGGAAGTTTTTTTCCTTCCAACACCAAGCCGGACGCGGTGCGCGCGGGCTTGCCGCTGCTGTACACGGCGAAGGCGCGATGGAAGATCCCGGTCGTCGCCATCGGCGGCATCACGCCGGACAATGCAGGAACGCTGATCGAGGCCGGCGCCGACGCCGTCGCGGTGATTTCCGCACTGTTCGACGCCGCCGACGTCACTGCCGCGGCGCGTTCGTTCGTCGCGCTGTTCAACCGGCGATGAAGCAGGTGGGGATAGCTTTGGTGCGAAGCACTGGAAAATCGATGCGCGCGCCGCCACCCACACTGCACATCGCACACTCCCGGCGTCTACCATGACTCGCAATGAAGAACTTTTCGCGCGCGCGCAGCGCACCATTCCCGCAGGCGTCAATTCCCCCGTACGCGCATTCCGTTCGGTAGGAGGCACGCCCCGCTTTTTCACCCGCGGCGAGGGGCCCTATCTGTGGGACGCCGACGGCAAACGCTACATCGACTACGTCGGCTCCTGGGGACCGGCGATTCTCGGACACGCGCATCCGGAGACAGTGCGCGCGGTGCAGGAAACGGCGCGTCATGGTCTGTCTTTCGGTGCTCCGACCGAGCTCGAAATCGAGATGGCGGAAACGCTATGCCGGCTGCTGCCGTCGATGGAAATGGTGCGGCTTGTCTCCTCCGGCACCGAGGCGACGATGACTGCGCTGAGGCTCGCGCGGGGCTTCACTGGCCGGCCGAAAATCGTCAAGTTCGAAGGTTGCTATCACGGCCACGGCGACAGCCTGCTGGTCAAGGCTGGCTCGGGCGCGCTCACCTTCGGGCAACCGTCGTCGGCGGGTGTTCCTGCTTCAATCGCCGGCGAGACCATCGTGCTGTCGTACAACGACCTCGATCAGGTCGCGGCCGCGTTCGATGCGCATCCGGGAGCGATTGCCGGCGTCATCGTCGAGCCGGTCGCGGGCAACATGAATCTGATCGCTCCATCGGCCGATTTTCTTCCCGGTCTGCGCCGGCTCGCCGATCGCCACGGCGCGGTGCTTATCTTCGACGAAGTCATGACCGGCTTTCGACTGCATCTGCGCGGCGCCCAGGGCCTGTACGACGTTGCGCCCGATCTCACCACGCTCGGGAAAGTGATCGGTGGCGGGATGCCGGTGGGCGCGTTTGGCGGGCGGCGCGACATCATGGAAAAGATCGCGCCGCTGGGACCGGTCTATCAGGCAGGAACTTTATCTGGAAATCCGGTCGCGGTAGCGGCGGGACTGGCTACCTTGCGCGCCATCCAGGCACCCGAGTTTTACCAGCGGCTGTCCGAGCGCACGCGCGCTTTGACCGACGGGCTCGCCGGCGCAGCCGCGCGCGCCGGCATTCCATTTTCGGCGCAATCCATCGGCGGCATGTTCGGCATCTATTTCGCGAAATCCGTCCCCGATTCTTTCACTGCCGTGATGAGTTGCGACAAGGAGCGCTTCAACCGTTTCTTTCATTCGATGCTGGATGCCGGCGTCTATTTGGCGCCTTCGGCGTTCGAGGCGGGATTTGTCTCGTCGGCGCATGGCACCGCGGACATCGAAGAAACCATACGGGTCGCCGGGGACGCCTTTCGCCGGCTCGCGTAGTTGAATCGCACTCAAGACGTCGATAAAGCGTCGGGCGAAGGCGACATTTTGAATCGTGACGTCGCCCGACGGCGACAATCTTGATCTAACCGTCGGCCGCAACGCCTTGTTACATGCGGCTCCGCAGCGAATCGACGCCGCTCGTTATGCTATCATCATCGGCTCAAATTTTGCGCAGCGGATTACGTGGACGCACCAGTACGCAAACGACTCGGCGAAATCCTGATCGAGCGCGGCAAGCTCGATGCCGCGGGATTGGAGCGTGCGCTGCGACTGCAGCAGGAGTCGGGCGAAAAGCTGGGCGTTTTGCTCGTATCGCTCGGTGTGGTTGCGCAACGCGACGTTTCCGAAGCGCTTGCACTGCAGCTGGGTCTGCCGCTTATCGAGGCTGCCGGTTATCCGGAGCTGCCCATTCTCGAGGAGCGCGTGTCGGCGCGCTTCCTTCGCGATTCGCACGCGCTGCCGCTGACCGAAGACGAGAACGAGCTCGCGTTGGCGATGGCCGACCCGACCGACACCTACACCATGAACGCGTTCGAAATGGTCACCGGCCGAAAAGTGAGACCGCTGGTCGCGATCCCCAACGAGCTCGACGCGGCTCTGGAGAGGCTCTACGGCGCGGGCAAGTCCGCGCTCGGACAGATACTCGGCGACGTCGAGCAGCGCGACGACATCGGATTCGACGCCGACGTCCAGCAGCTCAAGGACCTCGCTTCGGAAGCGCCGGTGATCCGCCTGGTGTCGCTGATCATCACCAATGCACTGGAAATGCGCGCTTCCGACATCCATTTCGAGCCGTTCGAAAACAGGCTCATCGTGCGCTATCGGATCGACGGCGTGCTGCATGAAGTCGAGTCGCCGCCGCGCCGCTTGTCGGCGGCGGTGATCTCGCGGATCAAGATCATGGCGATGCTCGATATCGCCGAGCGCAGACTGCCGCAGGACGGCCGCATCCGCTTGCGCGTGCAAGGCAAGGAAATCGACCTGCGCGTGTCCACGGTGCCGACGATGCACGGTGAGTCGGTGGTAATGCGGATCCTCGACAAAGGCGGTGTCGCGCTCGATTTCAAGCGCCTAGGCTTCGAGGACGACACCCTTCAGGGATTTCTCGACGTATTGATGGAGCCCCACGGCATTCTTCTCGTCACCGGGCCGACAGGCAGCGGCAAGACGACTACGCTCTACACCGCGCTGGACCGCCTGAACAAGCCCGACATCAAGATTCTCACCGTGGAGGACCCGGTCGAGTACCAGATGCCGGGCATCAACCAGATTCAGGTCAAGCCGCAGATCGATCTCACCTTCGCGAACGCGCTGCGTTCCATCGTCCGCCAGGATCCGGACGTGATCATGATCGGCGAGATTCGCGATCTGGAGACCGCGCAGATCGCCGTCCAGTCGGCGCTGACCGGTCACCTCGTGTTGTCGACCGTGCACACCAACGACGCCGCCAGCACCGTCAATCGCCTGCTGGACATGGGCGTGGAGGATTATCTGCTCACATCGACGGTGATCGGCATCCTCGCGCAGCGATTGGTGCGCACGCTCTGTCCCGCCTGCAAGGAGTCGTATACCGCTCTGCCGGAAGTCGTCGACGAGCTCGGCCTGCGCAAATTCTCAACCAAGTCCGACGTGACGCTCTACCACGCCAAAGGCTGCAAGGATTGCGGGCCGACGGGGTTTATCGGACGGGTGAGCATCATGGAAATGCTGCCGATGAGCGATCACTTGCGCACTCACGTAATGCGCCACGCGACGTCGACCGAGCTTCGGGCCGAGGCGATCAAGGAAGGCATGGTGACGATGTACGAGGACGGCATGCGCAAAGCGATGAACGGGGTCACCACTTTCGAGGAAGTTCTTCGCGTCACGCGCGAGAACTAGAGTAGGCGCTCAGAATGGCGCTTTTCCGATACCGCGCGGTGAACGCCGCGGGCGACGTCGCCGCCGGCGAGCTCGAGGCGGCGAACGAAGCCGAGATCGTCGATCGTCTGCGCGATCAGGGCCTGATGCCGATGAACGTCGAGGCCGCGCTTGCCGGCAGGACGATGAGCGCCGCGGCACCGGTTTTGCGCCGCTCGCGCTGGTTCGAGTCGCGCACCGTTACGCGCGACCAGGTGCTGGGAATCACGCGCGAGCTGGCGACGCTGCTTCGCGCCGGACTTCCTCTCGACCGCGCGATGGAGATTCTGATCGGTCTTGCGCCGACCGTGCCGGTGGCACAGCTCCTGCAGACCGTTCGCGACGAAGTGCGAGGCGGCAAGTCCTTATCGCAGGCGGTCGACATGCATCGCTCGGTGTTCTCGCGCTTTTACGTGAACATCGTTCGGGCCGGCGAGGCGGGTGGCGCGCTGGGCGTGGTGCTGACGCGCCTCGCCGAAACAATGGAGCGCAACAAGGAGCTGCGCGACAGCGTGAAGTCGGCGCTGATCTATCCGACCATCCTCATCGCCGTCGCGGTGACGTCGGTGATGGTGCTGCTGGGCTTTGTCGTGCCGCAGTTTCAGCAGACTTTCGCGCAGGCAGGCAAGGCGCTTCCCCTGCCGACGGAGATCGTGATCATTCTCGGAACGGGCTTGCGGAAGTACTGGTGGCTGCTGCTGATCATCGTCGTTGCGCTGGCGTGGGTCACGCGCCGGCGCTTGCGCTTGCCTGAGGTGCGGTTTCGCTGGGACGGCCGCCTGCTGCGCGCGCCGCTGCTCGGCGACTTGTTGGCGAAGGTGGAAGTTGCGCGCTTTGCGCGGACGCTCGCGACCTTGCTGGGAAACGGCGTGACGCTGCTGAGCGGTCTGGCGATCACCAAGGAAACGATGACCAATTCGGTGCTCGCGCAGGCGCTCGACGGCGTTGTCACGCGCCTGCGCGAAGGCAAGGGCTTCGGAAGGCCGCTGGCAGAGACGGGGGTTTATCCCAGGCTTGCGACGCAGCTGATTCTGGTCGGGGAAGAATCCGGTCGCCTCGAGGAGATGCTCAACCGCGTCGCCGAGGTCTACGATCGCGAAGTGCAGATCGCGGTGAAGCGCTTTCTCGCGGTGCTCGAGCCAGCGTTGATACTCGGGCTCGCGGTGCTTATCGGCGGAATCGTGTTCTCGATTCTCCTCGGGGTCATGGGAATGAGCGAACTTGTCGCTTGATGAGCCATCTAAACAACCCGGTCTTTCATGGCCGGGGGAGAGTGTGATCATGCAGAATCATTCGCAGCGGCTCGTCGGGCGACGATCCGGCTACAGTAGCATCGCCGCGTTTCGCGGCATGACCCTGATCGAAATTCTGGTCGTCCTGACCTTGATCGGAATCGTCATGGGCATCGTCGGCGGCAACTATCTGGGTCAGGGAGAAAAGGCCAAGGCGAAGGCGGCCAAGATCGAGATCGAGCAGATCGGTCAGACGCTGGATCTGTTCAGACTCGAGGTCGGACGCTATCCAACCACGCAGGAAGGACTGCAGGCGCTGATCACGGCACCCACCGGTGTTCCCAATTGGAACGGTCCTTATTGGAAAAAGAATACCTTGCCCAAGGACCCGTGGACCAACGAGTACAAGTACGCGGCGCCCGGTCAGCACGGCGCCTACGACCTATGGTCCTATGGCGCCGACGGCAAGGAAGGCGGCGAGGGAACGAACAAGGACATCACGAGCTGGGAATGATGCCGCTGCGAGCGATGCCTGGCCCGCATCGTGGCGTCACGCTGCTCGAGCTGTTGATCGTCCTCTCGTTGATGGCGCTGATCGCGGCGATGGTACTGCCGATGTTCGGCGGCGGGGTCTCCGGTACCGACCTCAAGAGCGCGGCACGCGACGTCGCAGCCGGGTTGCGCCTGGCACGGGACCGCGCCATATCGCAGCGCGCCGAATCGCTGCTCGAGCTGAACCTCGAGGCACGCACGTTTCGAGTGTCGCCGGACGAGAACTCGCATCGCCTGCCCGGGAAGATCGACCTCAAGCTCTACACCGCGCAGCGCGACCTCTTGAGCGATAAAGTCGGGGCCATCCGCTTTTTCCCCGATGGCGGATCGAATGGCGGACGCATAACGCTGGCCGCGGGCGAGCGCAAGTACGACGTCGATGTCGACTGGCTGACCGGCCGGATCGCGATCCTCGAATGAGCATGAATCAGCGCGGGTTCTCGTTGCTGGAGGTGCTGGCGGCATTCGTCATTCTCGCGCTTGTCGGGACGGCGCTGTTCCGACTGTTCTCCGGCGCGCTGGGCAACGCGACGCTAGCCGATGAATACAGTCGCGCCACGCTTTATGCAGAAAGCAGGCTCGCGGCGGTCAGCGTCGAAGCGCCGATGAAGGAAAGCACGCTGCAGGGCAACTCAGACGATGGGCGCTATGCGTGGACCGCGCTGATCGCGCAATACGCTCCCCCGGGGTCGACACCGGACCTCGACAACGCGGCGAGCGCGATGGCGGTGCGTTTATGGAAGCTCGCCGTGACCGTCACCTGGCCGGGCGCTCCCGGGAGCGAGCGCTCCGTCGCGCTTTCCACCGTACGCATCGCGGTCAAGGAATAGAGCGTGGCCACTAACGTCGCAGTCGCGCGCTTTGAGCGTCCTCCGTCACTTACGAGCAATGGCTTCACGCTGTTGGAACTACTGATTGCGCTTGCGCTTCTCGGCCTGATTTGCGCACTTCTCTATGGCTCCTTGTCGCTGTCGGCCAACAGCTGGGATCGCGGCGAGCAAAAGGTCGAGCAGGTGACCGATATGCGTCTGACCGAGGAAATGCTTCGGCAGACGCTCTCGGCGCAGCACCCGCTGCGATTTCACAAGGTGGTCGATCAGCCGCTGTATTTCGCCGGCGGGACCGATACGCTTTCGTTTGCGGCGGCGCTGCCCGGCCGCGCCGGCGGCGGCATGTTCTATTTTCGCGTCGCGATCACGCCCAACGGCGATCGATCGCGACTGACCCTTGCGCGGGTCATTCCGGATTACGGCGCGAATGCGCTTCCCGAATTCCGCGACGCGGAAAGCTCGGTGCTGGCCGAGGACATCGCCGAGGTGCGGTTCGGTTATTTTGGCCGCGATCCTGATTCCAACGAGGTCAACAATCCGACTTGGCGCGATCGCTGGGACGATCCGCAGATTCTGCCGCTGTTGATTCGCATCGACGTCACGCCGAAGAAGAGCCAGCCCTGGCCGACCATGGTCGTCGAGCCTCGGCTGGCGCCGGAAGCGGGTTGTCGCGCCTGGGATCCGAATCGCAACCGTTGTCTTGTTTCCTGAAGCGCGCGCATGAATTACGACGCAGGCCTTCGAAAACAGATTCCGCGCCGCGCGCGATACGCGAGCCGCGAGCGGCAGCGCGGCATCGCGCTGATACTGGTGTTGTGGCTCACCATCCTGTTGACCGTGATAGGCGGCAGCTTCGCCTATGGGATGCGTAACGAGGCTGTGGCTGCGCGCAATAGCTTGTCGCTGGCACAGGCCCGAGCCCTCGCCGACGGGGCGATCTACAGAACGGTGTTCGAGCTGATGCGGCCAAAAACGCTGGTTGACGTCTGGTCCGCGGACGGGACCGTCCACGTGTGGGATGAGAGCGGAAGCCGTATCGCGGTCAACGCACTCGACGAGTCTGGTAAGATCGACCTCAACACCGCGCCGGACGGATTGATCAAGGGTCTGTTGCAAACCGCGGCAGAGGTGGACGCCGACACCGCCGCGCGATTGATCGATGTCATCGACGATTGGAAAGACGCCGACGATTTGCGACGGCCCAACGGCGCTGAGGCGCCTGACTACCAGGCCGCAGGCCTGAGCTACAAGCCCGCCAACGCGCCGTTCGAAAGTATTGCGGAACTGCAGCGGGTGCTGGGCATGACTCCTGCGATCTATGGCCGAATCGCGGACAGTCTCACCGTCCACAGCCGGATGGCGGGCATCAACCCCGCCTTTGCCTCGCGAGCGGTGCTGCTGGCCGTTCCCGGCGCGACGCCCGAGATCGTCGACACCTACATCGCCCAGCGTCGCGATGCATTGGCGGCCAAACTGCCTGCGCCGCCGTTTCCGGTTCCGGGTATCGTTGGCGCGACGCTGAACCTCTGGCGGATTCGTGCCGAGGTGACGATGGCCGATGGCGTGACCTTTGCGCGGGAAGCGGTCGTGCGCCAGGGTGACCGGCGGCGGCTGTTGAGCTTTCTGGAATGGCAGGAAGGCGATCGCCGCCTCCTTGCGGTGTCCGACAAGGACAGTAACGACAAAGCGAATGGCAAACGCACTCAATAGCTTGCGGCAACAGGCGCGCAACGCGGCGCATCGCGCCGGGTTGCCGCGTTTTTGGCGATGGTGGAGCGCTGAGCTCGCGCCGCTGATTCCCGTTGCGTCCCGGGGAGCGATGCGCCGCCGCCTGACGCGTCCCGTGGTCGAATTCGGAGACGGCGAGGCGATCTTCTGGCTGCCGCAAGTGGTCGACGGCGAGCTCAGGCTGACCGAGGTCGCGAGGGTGGCGCTGTCCGGCGAGGCCGGGAACGTGGCGGCCGCCGGCCGCGCGGCGATCGGCGCGGTGGCGGCCGCAACCGCCGGCGAAACGACGGCTACGCCAAAAGTCGTGGTCGCCTTGCCGCCGCGGCAGGTGATGCGCAAGACGCTGGTCTTGCCGGCGGCCGTCGAAGAAAATCTTGCGCAGGCGCTTAGCTACGATCTGGACCGTCACACGCCATTTCGCCCGGAGCAGCTTTATTTCGATGCCGCGGTGATCGATCGCAACCCGGCTGCCAGGACGATTGGCGTCGACTGGGTCGCGGCGCTGAAGACCGCGGTGGACAGCGCGCGCCGCCAAGTCGAGGACTGGGGCGGCGTCGTGGTCGCGGTGGTGCCGGGCCCGGCGTCGACGCGACCCACGCGACTCAACCTGGTACCGCACGAGGCGCGACCGCAATCCGGGTTGTGGCGCCGCTGGCAACTGTGGGCGCCTGCGGCGCTTGTGGCCGTGGGCGCGCTGGCGGTGCTATTGGTGCCATTGCTTCAGAAGCGCGAGTACGCCATAGCGCTCAACAAGCAGATGGAGAGCGCGCGCGAGCAGGCCGAGGTAGCCGACGGGTTGCGCACGCTGCTCGAACGACAGCAGGGGGACTACAACTACGTGCTGGCAAAAAAATATTCCTACCCCGGCGCGGTCCAGATCATCGACGACATTACTCGGCTCCTGTCCGACGACACCTGGGTCACTCAGCTGGAAATGAGGTCGACGGTTCGCGGCAAGGACGCCGCGCGTGAGCTGACGCTGCGCGGCGAATCGGCCAATGCAGGCGCCCTCATCAGCACGCTCGAGGAATCCAAGCTGGTCGAACAGGCTGCGCTGCAGTCGCCGACGACCAAGTTGCAGCCGGGTCCCGGCGAGGTCTTCGTTCTCGGGGCTCGCTTGCGCAACGGCACGCCGCCGGAACCCGTGCCGGTGGCGGCGACGGCGGAACCCGCCGCACCGCCCGCCTTACCCACACCTCAAGCCGCGGCGGCTGCCCCTGACGTCGCTGCGCCTGCGACCCCCGTTCCTGCCAACGCGCCGGCTGCTAGCGTTGGCGGGCGATCCTGATGGCGACATTGTCGATGGCGCTGAAGCCCCGCCAGAGTAGGGCGCTTGCCATCGTCCTGCTGGTCGTGGCGGTCGCGCTGGGACTCGCGCTCCTCATCGCGCCGTGGCTCGCGTTCCATCGCCACTACGACGTCGCGATCGACTCGATGACCGATCGCCTGGAGCGCTACCGCCGGGTCGCCGCGCAAGGACCGGAATACCGCAAAGCGCTCGACGCCGTACGGGCCAAGGACGGCAGGCGTTTCTTTCTCAAGAACACCGCGCCGAACCTCGCCGGAGCGGAGTTGCAGGACATGGTCAAGGCCGCGATCGAGAATAACGCGGGCCGGCTGACCACCATCTCGATTACCGCTCCCAAAGACGACGGGCGCTTTCGCGTGATCGGAGTCAACCTGCAACTTTTTGCTTCTACGGCGAACCTGCAGAAAATCCTTTACACGGTCGAGACTCAACAGCCCTATCTGGTGGTGGAGACCATGCGGATCTCCCCGCTCAACGCATTTCGTGGCTTCAAGCCGGCGCCCGGCAATGAGCCGGAGGTCAACGTGCTGCTCGATGTGGTTGGCTTTGCCTACGCGGAGCCCGAGAAAAAATGAGCGCTTCCATGTCTCGATGGCGCTCCCGTCTGTGGTGGCTCCTTCCCGCGCTCGCGATCGGGGTGCTGCTCGGCATCGAGCTCGGCTGGGGGCGTCAGGTTCACCGCTTGCCGGAGGCTCCTCCTGCCCTCGAGGCGCGGCAGGTCACCCCTGCACTCTTGCCGGAGTACAAGATCGAAGGAGGCCTCGCCGGTCGCGTCGAGACCGTCAATCGCACCTTGTTTAATCCAACCCGCAGACCTGCGCCGACTGCGGTCGTGGATGCCGGGAAGTCGCAGCTGCAGCGCGGCCAGTTCATATTGACGGGGACTTCGCTCGCGGGCGAGCGCAGCATCGCGTTCCTGAAGGAAATTGCCGGCGGCAAATCGCGCACCGTCCGCCAGGGCGAGCAGCTCAACGGCATGCTCGTGGCAGAAGTCAGGTCCGACCGCGTGCGGCTCACCTTGGGTAATGACTCCGAGGAGCTGGTGCTCAAAATCGCCGCCGGTCCAAGAACGACGGTCAATCCGGCACCTCCACCGATCCCGGTTGCCGGCGCTCCGCCTTATCCGCAGACTGTGGCGCCGTCGGCAGCTCAGCCCGAGCCGGCGCAGCTTCTGGAGCAGCGGCGGCGGGCGGCGCGAGCGGCGACCGCGGCTGAAGGGGTGCCACCCGTCGCGCCGGCCCCGGCGCGCGGCGCGATGCTGCCCGGTTCAGCGCCTGCGGCCGGCCAAGGCGCAGAGTCCTCAGCGGATCCGGCGTGGAATGAAGTCTACGAGCGCATGCGTCAGCGCACGCAGCCTGCCAACTGATGCCTCCTGTCGCCGCCCGCTCCGATAATCACGCGCGCGTCGCGACAGAACACCCAGGAAAACAATAATGTCCATTCGATACTTCTCGCCGCCGGCTTTTCTGACGGCCATGCTTCTGATCACCGGCTGTGCCACGCCGACTAAGGATAAAGATATAGCTTCCTCCGTGCGTGCGCTCCCGATGCGCAGCTCGACGCTGATCACTTCTCCTGACGACGCTCGCGAAAGCGCCGGCGAAGCGGCCAAGATCTTCAAGGGCACCGGCCAGCTGGTCAAGGGTCAACTGGTGGGTGGCGGGTTGCCGGCCGGAGCCCCCGGGGCCGTGGCCTCCGGACCCGCGGTGACCTTGAATTTCGAAGGCGCCGATCTGCGCGAAGTAGTCCGCAACATTCTGAGCGACATTCTCGGCGAGTCGTACACGATCGATCCGCAGGTCGGCGGCACCGTTACCATCCGCACGACGACAGGGATACCGCGTGAGGCCTTGCCCGCCACGCTCGAGATGCTATTGCGCAGCAACGGCGCGGCGATGATCAAGGAAGCCGGGATCTGGAAAGTCGTTCCGGCGGCGACGATCCTCAAGGGCAATGCGACGCCACAGCTCGGCAATTCCACGCGTGCGCTTCCACCCGGCTACAGCGTGCAACTCGTCCCGCTGCGCTACATGGGGGCGCGGCAGATGGCGACGGTACTGGAGCCGTTCGTGCGCGACGCGACCAATGTGCGGATTGACGACCTGCGCAACATGCTCATCCTTTCAGGCACAGAGCTCGAGCTGCGCCACCTGCTGGAGACGGTCGAGATGTTCGACGTCAACTGGATCGCCGGAATGTCGGTCGGGCTTTTCACCTTGCAAAGCGCCGACGTCAAGAGCGTGATGAGCGAGCTCGACAAGGCCTTCGGCACTCCCGACAGGAGCCCGCTCGCGGGTCTGTTGCGAATCATTCCCATCGAGCGCATGAACGCGCTGTTGGTCGTGACGCCGCAGCCGGCGTACCTCGACGAGGNNCAAGAAATGGATCGAGCGGCTTGACAAGGGCGGTGAAGGCTCAGGCGTGCGTTTCTACGTCTATCAGGTGCAAAACAGCCGCGCCGAACGCATCGGGCCGTTGTTGCAGCAGGCTTTCTCCGGCCGGGTCCAGCAACAGGCGACCGCCGGACCGCCCACACTGGCGCCGGGCACGCCGGCGGGAACGATCGTTTCTCCGCCTGCGTTCCAGCCGCAAACCAGTACCCCGCCTGCAGCGACCACGGCAGCCACCACCGCGGCGACGGTGGCCCAAGCGCAGGTGCAGGCCGCGGCTGCCGCGCGGGCGGTCACCAGCGGTGATGGCATCGGCGTGATTCGCAACATCCAGGTAGTCTCCGACAAGGACAACAACACCATCCTCATCGTCGCGACGCCCACGGAATATTCGGTGATCGAGGCGGCGCTGAAGAAGCTCGACGTTCCCCAGCGCCAGGTGGTGATCGAGGTGACAATCGCCGAAGTCACACTGACCGACCAGGTTTCGCTCGGGGTCGATTGGCTATTCAAGGGCGGCGCGCCTTCCGGACGCGGCAGCGGCGGCAACTTCAACGGGATCATCTCACCTATCAATCGCGCGGTGCCGACCGCGACCCCTGTCACCACGCTGGCGCAGGGCTTTACTTACCTGATCAATAATCTCAACTTCCCCGGCGGCTTGCAGGCCGCGCTGCATCTGCTCGACTCGTACGGCAACGCCAAGGTGATCTCGAACCCTCACGTGTCTGCACTGGACAACCAGAAGGCAACGATCAAGGTCGGCAACCGGATTCCTATCCCCACCAACAACATTGTGGGAGCCGGGACAGTTGGCACGACGACCAACGTGTTCACCACGACCTCGCAATACATCGATACCGGCGTATTGCTGCAGGTGACGCCGCATATCAACGCCGGCGGCCTGGTGACGCTGGAAGTCAGCGCCGAAGTCAGCACGCCGGGGACCGCGGCCGATGTGACGCAAGCACCGCCGATCAATACGCGCTCGGTGCAGACGCTGGTGGCGGTCCCGTCGGGGGAGACGCTCGTCATGGGCGGCCTCATCACGGAGGACAAGGAGAACTCGTCCAATGGCTTGCCGCTGATTTCGCGCATTCCCGTGCTGGGCGGACTCTTTGGCTCGCAAAAGCTGAATAACAACCGTACCGAGCTGGTGCTCTTCATCGCCCCGAAAATCGTCGAAAGCGGGGCCGATTTCCGTCGCGTCATGGACGATCTGAGGCGTCGCATGGAGCAGCTCGACGACGTGTTTCCCAAGGACAAAACTGCACCGAAGCCGGTCGGAATGCCCTAAACCGTCTCCAAATGGCGACGGTGACCATGTTGCGCCCACGCAACACCCGGAAGTGGGTGCATAAATCAGGAGTAAAGCGATTGACGATGCATAGTGTTTTATTTAGTCTCTGCTCAAGGGTCGCGGTGCCGCGGCGCTGGGACAGCCGAATATTATTCGGTGCGGTCTCCGGAGCGTGGCAGCGCGCGAGATTGGCGATCCGCAGCGATTTGGCGGAAAACACCTTTGCGTCGGGTTACGGTCGGCAGGGGAT
>VBDA01000100.1 GCA_005883655.1 Betaproteobacteria bacterium
TTCCGACTTCGAGATCTTCTGGCGCGTGACGATGCCGATAGGCGCGCCCGCGATCTTCACCACGGTGACGCTCAATTTCATCGTTCTGTGGAACGAGTTCCTGTTCGCCGTGGTGTTGCTGACCGACGACGACAAGCGCACGTTGCCGCTCGGGCTCATGCACTTCACCGGCAGTCATCAGCTGGACGTCGGCATGGCAGCCACCGGCCTCATGATCGCGATGCTTCCGATCATCGCGATCTATGCTTTCTTTTCTGACACCATGATAAAGGGCATGACCGCCGGAGCAGTCCGCTAGAGCATGGCGGCCCGGGCCCACAGAGCGATGCAAACATGGCGGTCGTAACGGTCGATGGACTGTGCAAGCGATATCCCGGCGCGGCCGCGCCGGCGGTTTACGCCGTGAGCTTCACTGTGGCCGATGGCGAATTCATGGTGCTGCTGGGCCCGTCAGGCTGCGGCAAGTCCACCGTGCTGCGCATGATCGCGGGCCTGGAGCCGATCACCTCCGGCACCGTGTCGATCGACGGCCGGGTCGTGAACCAAGTGCCAGCCAAGTTGCGCGACATCGCGATGGTATTCCAATCCTACGCGCTGTATCCGCACATGACCGTGTACGATAATCTGGCCTTCGGCTTGCGGCGACGGGACGTCGAACGCGCGGAGATCGACCGGCGTGTGCACGCCGCAGCGAAGAAGCTCGGCCTGGCGCCGTTTCTGGAGCGCAAGCCGCACGCGCTCTCCGGCGGTCAACGCCAGCGCGTAGCGCTCGGCCGCGCGATCGTGCGCGATCCCAGGGTCTTCCTATTCGACGAGCCGCTGTCCAATCTCGACGCTGCACTGCGCGTGACCACACGCAACGAGCTGATCAAGCAGCAGCACGACATCGGCACGACATCGATTTACGTGACCCACGACCAGGTCGAGGCGATGACGATGGGCCACTCCATCTGCATCATGAACGAGGGCAAGGTCGTGCAGATCGGACGCCCGCTCGAGGTCTACCGAAACCCCGCGGACACCTTCGTGGCAAAGTTTCTCGGCAATCCGCCGATGAACCTGTTGAAGGCACGGCTCGAAACGCAAGACGGGCGCGCAGTCGCGCACCTTGCCGGCGGCGCTATCGCTCTGCCGAAACGCACCGCGGCGGCGCTCGTCCGGTATATTGGCCGCGACGTGACGATCGGGGTGCGGCCGGAGGACCTGTACGAAGTGGCGCCGGCGGGCGCTTCTGTGGAAGTCGCGCGATTGCCGGCACGCGTCGTCGCCGTCGAGCCGCTGGGCGCCGAGACGTTGCTGGTGGTGGCGCTGGACGCGTCGAACGAGGAGCTTATCGCGCGCGTCGGGCGCGACACGGGCTTGCGTAGCGGGGATCGATTCGACATCGCGCTGGATACCGCCGCGATCCATCTGTTCGATTCCGCTACGACCAAGGCCATCGTTTAGGCGTGCAGGAAAGGAACGACAGGATCGTGGTAACCGAAGATCGCATTGTCGACTGTCACGCGCATATTATCGATCCTGTGCGATTCCCGTTCACCGGAACGAAAGGCTACCGGGCACGCGCGGACGAGCACGGAACGCGCGAGGAGTTCTGTGCGGCCCTCGACGAGTACGGCGTAAGCAATGCGGTGCTGATTCAGTTGAGCGGCTACGGCACCGACAACTCCGCCAATCTCGACGCGATCAAGGCGTATCCGGGCCGGTTCAAGGCGATCGCCGGCGTCGAACCCGACGCCAGCGACAAGACGCTCGAGGACCTGGCGGCCGCCGGGGTCGTCGGGGCGCGATTCAACCTCGTCAGCTACGACCCTGGCGCGCTTTCACGCGACGATGCGCCGCGCCTGTTACAGCGGATGAAGGCGCTCGGATGGTTCGCGCAGATCTATGCTGACGACGGGCAATGGCCTGCCACCGCTGCAACGCTGCGAAGCAGCGGCATCCGAGTGCTGGTCGATCATTTCAGCGTGCGCGATATCGTCGTCGGCACGCGTCACCCGGGATTCCAGTCCGTGCTTGCGCTCGGCCGCGAAGGCATTGCGATCGCGAAGCTTTCTTCGCTGTTTCGCGTCTCGCGCATGATCAAAGGGTTCGACGATCTGGACCCGTACGTCGACGAGCTTCTCCAGGCATTCGGCGTGCGAGGCTGCATCTGGGGATCAGATTGGCCGTTCATCAACGTTCCGCGGCGCCCTACCTATGCGGACGTGCTCGCGCCATTGTCGCGATGGCTGCCGGATTCCGGCGACCGGGCGTGCGTGCTGAGTCACAATCCGTGCCGACTCTTCGGCTTTGGAGGCTAGACCGATGCCCGAACCATTGAAGGTCGCGGTGGCCGGCGCCGGAATGATCAGCTGGTATCACCTTGTCGGCTGGCGAAGCCTCGGTGAGCGCGTGCGCCTTGTTGCGGTGTGTGATCCCGATGCGGGCAGGGCGGCCAAACGCGCTGAGGAGTTTTCCATTCCGAGCGTCTATCGCGATGCCGATGCGATGTTCGCCGCGGAGCAGATCGACGCACTCGACGTCATTTCGCCGCGCCAAACGCACGCCGGCTGGGTCGACGCTGCCGCCATGCGCGGCATACACGTGCTGTGCCAGAAGCCGATGACGCCGACGCTCGCCGAGTCGGAGGCACTGGTCTGCCTGGTGGCGGGCAAATCGCGGCTGATGGCGCACGAGAACTGGCGGTTCCGGCCGTAGTATCGCGAGCTGAAGCGCTGGATTGCTGCGGGCGAGCTGGGGGAGCTCGTCCTCGCGCGCATGGCGACGATGACATCGGGGCTGCTGCCCGACGCGAGCGGCCATCGCCCCCTGCTCGTGCGCGAACCCTACACACAGTTCGAGGAGCGGCTGATGATTGCCGAAGTGCTGATCCACCATCTCGACGTCATGCGCTATCTCTGCGGCGAGTTGCGCGTAGTCGCGGCGCGCGGCGCGCGCACAGTTTCCGATGTGGCCGGCGAGACGGTAGCGGCGATCTTCCTGGAAACGGCGTCGGGCGCGCCGGTCGAGGTAACCGGCACGATGGTGGCTGCGGGCTATCCGGCGCGCCCCCCGGATCGCCTGGAAGTCGTGGGAAACAAGGCGAGCGCGACGTTCGCCGACTCCGAACTGCATCTGCACGGCGCGAACCCCCGCAACCAGCGCTACGATTCCGAACGCGGCTACCAGGCGAGCTTCGACGGCGCCATCGCACACTTCGTCGACTGCCTCGAGACGGGCGCGCCGTTCGAAACAAATCCGGCCGACAACCTCGAAACGCTGCGTCTCGTCGAGCATGCCTACTGGGCCGCCGGCTTGCAGCGCTTGCGCGGCCATTCATAGGGAGTCTCGCGATGGACACGAGAACAGGTTCGTCGCGCGGACTAATCGGCCAGACCAAGTCCGCGCTGGACACACCGGCGCTGCTGGTCGATCTCGACGTGATGGAAGCCAACATCGCGCGCATCGTCGCCACCTGCCGCGCCCACGGCGTCGCGTGGCGGCCGCATTCCAAGGCGCACAAAACGCCGGAGATCGCGCAGATGCAGATCGCCGCCGGCGCGATCGGTGTCACTTGTGCGAAGTTGGGTGAGGCAGAGGTGATGGCTGCCGCCGGCATCCCCGACATCCTGATCGCCAATCAGATCGTGGGGCCGATCAAGATCGCCCGGCTGGTGCAGCTTGCCGATCACGCCGACCCTATCGTTTGTGTCGACAGCGTGGAGAATCTGATCGAGCTCGATGCGGCCTTCACGCATGCGCGTAGACCGTTGCGCGTGGCGATCGAGGTGAACATCGGCATGAATCGCGCTGGGATTGCGCCGGGTACGCCGGTAGTTGCCTTCGCGCGCGAGATCGCGAGCCGGCCGGGTCTACGCTTCATAGGGGTCGCAGGATGGGAGAGCCAGGCTACGACCATCGCCGACCCTGCCGAGAAAGAGCGTACCGTCCGCGATGCGGTCGCAGCGCTCACTGCAAGCGCTCGGGCCTGCGTCGCAGCCGGCTACAGCGTCCCGGTCGTGAGCTGCGGCGGCACCGGCACCTTTCCTTACTGTGCGCAGCAGCCCGGCGTAACCGAAGTGCAGGTCGGCGGCGCCATTTTCAGCGATATGCACTACCGCACGCACTACCACGTCGATTTTGCGCACGCGCTCACCGTATTGACGACGGTAACGAGCCGTCCGACGGCCACGCGTATCGTCATCGACGCCGGCAAAAAAGAGATGAGCGGCGATGCGGCAATGCCGGCGCCTCGCGGGCTGCCGGCCATCAGCGCAATGAAGCTTTCCGCCGAGCACACCAAGATCGAACTGGCACAACCAAGCGCCGCCCCCAGGATCGGCGACAAGATCGAGTTGATCGTCGGCTATTCCGACACCACGGTCCATCTGCACGAGGAAATCGTCGGTGTGCGGGGCGGACGCGTTGAGGCTGTGTGGCGGGTAGCCGGGCGCGGCAAGATGAAGTAGCGATGTTGAACGAGAGTCGTTGTGTCGGAATGCTCGCCACGCCATGCTTGGGACAGGTGCAAGTCCAAGATACTCGGTCCTGGCATTGACGCAGCGAGTTGGCCACGGCCGAAAAAATAACCGAAGCTTGCGTCAAGTCTTTAATTTTATTCGGCCGAGCGCGCGACACCGCGAAGCGAAAGCTCCCTCGCCCGATGACAACTCACAAAAT
>VBDA01000641.1:0-1286 GCA_005883655.1 Betaproteobacteria bacterium
GGCCAGGGGACCGATCGCGCCCAGGCCGAGCACGGCGGTGCCGTTGGTGACGACGCCGATCAGATTGCCGCGGGCAGTGAGGTTGCGCGCCTCGGCGGGGTCGCGGACGATTTCATCGCACGCCGCGGCGACGCCGGGCGTGTACGCGAGTGCGAGATCCCGCTGATTGGTGAGTTGCTTGGTAGGTAAGAGCGAGATCTTGCCCGGCGGAAATTGCCGATGGTATTCGAGCGACGCGTCGCGAATATCCCGGTCCGCCATGGATTGCGTCCCTTCCCTCGCGGCCGGCTTGGTTTTATTGTTCAGGGTGCGACCGCATTGGTGTAGTCGAGAAACTTCTCGGGCGAGACGCGCAGCGCGGCACCGGTCGGGCAGGCACGAACGCAGGCGGCGCCGCCCGAGACGTCCTTGCACATGTCGCACTTGACTGCTTTCTTGACCATCGACTTGTCGTAGACCTTGGTTTCCATTCCCGGCTCGTCGCCCAGCCCCCAGAGCAGCCACTGCCACAGGCTTGGACGCTCCCGTCCCGGGTCGAGCGGCGCCATCTGGATCACGCCGTACGGACAATTGCGCTCGCAATTGCCGCAGCCGATACAGGTGTCGCGGATGTAGACCTCGCCGTTGGGTGCGCGATTGATGGCGTCGGGCGGACAATCCTTCATGCAATGAGGATGCTCGCAATGCCGGCACGACGTCGGCACATGGATCTGCGCGTAGGTCGGCCCGGCCTCGCGGTCCAGGCGCGAGGTTCCCTCGTGCACGTCGGCGCAAGCCTTTTCGCAATTGTTGCAGCGGATGCACAGGCTTTCGTCGATCAGCAGGACATCTGTCGCCTCGCCGATCCCCTGTTGCATCAGATAAGTCGTGACGTTCCCCGAGGCGGCTTGCCCTTCCATGGCCGCGTTGGCCTTGAGTCGTGCCAGAAACTGCGTCTCGAGGTCCTCGCGAAGGGCGGGGTGGCGCGAGATCACTTGCTTGAACGCTTCGCTTTCGAGCACGATGGCCTCGGTCGCCACCGCGGCTCGCACCGTCGCCATCCGAGGCGCATCTGTGAGGAGCGCCATTTCGCCGACGTAGTTGCCGGCGGCAACGTAGGACAACACGACTTCGTGCCCGCCGAGCTTGCGTGAAACCGTGACCGAGCCACGGCGAAGCAGGTAAAGCCCGTCGGGCGCCGAACCTTCTTCGAACAGCGTGGCGCCCGAGGCAAAGTTTTTCAACTCCGCGCCGGACACCAGCGCATTGAAGTCGTCGTCGGGCAAATCCTGCGACAGGTAGGCGCG
>VBDA01000641.1:1302-2321 GCA_005883655.1 Betaproteobacteria bacterium
CTTTGCGTACCGAATCGACCGAGGCGATCAGTTTGAGGATGGACCGCCGTGGCGTCTCGATCAGCACGCATCCGTCGCCTGCTTTCACGGTTGCCGCGCGCCGGCGCCCGGAAATCAGGCCGAGCTCGCCGAAGAAAGATCCGGCGCCCAGGCGGATCCAGCGGCTCTCCTCGCTTTCACCGCCGATCTCGACAAAAACTTCGCCTTCGACGATGGTGAAGAAGGTGTTCGTATAATCGTTGCGGCGAAAAAGGATCTGCTGCGGCGCGGGAGTCCGCACATCGCTGTCGAGCAGAAATTCACGCAGCTGCAACGTCGTAATGCCCGCCAGAAGCGGCACGTTGCGCTGGGTAATGGCCAGCGCCTGCGCCACGCTGGTGGCGTGCGCCCAGCTGGCGAACTTGGACCTGAGCAGCGGCTCGTCCGCGGGCTCGACAGGATTGCCGAGGATCGACTCGATGACTTCGTAGCCCTGGTTCATCGCCTGCTTGATCAGCGGATACCCGCCCAGCGCACCGACGATGTAGAGACCTTTGACGTTCGACTCGTAGGTATCCGATAGCTGCGGCACCGCGGCCGGGTCCGCGTTGGGGAACTTGACTCCGAACCCTTCGACCAGCTTGCGGGGCGGGATCGCGCCCAGGCGCGCGATCACGCGGTGACAGCCGATATGTTCCAAACCATCCGGCGTCTTGGCGTTGAACCTCGCGGGACAGCCATTGGTCTCGACCATCTCGACGTTGGCCACCGATGTGCCATAACGGCATTCGATTTTTCCGTCCTTGATCGCGGCAAGAACCAGCGACAGGTTGCCTTCCTTGCAACGCG
This sequence comes from Betaproteobacteria bacterium, assembly GCA_005883655.1. Lineage (GTDB taxonomy): Bacteria > Pseudomonadota > Gammaproteobacteria > Burkholderiales > Casimicrobiaceae > PALSA-1003. Next base: position 2,131 of record VBDA01000641.1, read on the forward strand.
CAAACTCGTCATTGCGGTTGATAAGGATGACCCGATTCTGCTCGGCGAGCCCGAGCGCGTTCTCGATCGCCGCATCGCCGGCGCCGACGACCACGATGGTTTCGTCTTCATACTCTTTCGGGTCGTCGAGCTGATACTGAACGATGGGCAGATTCTCACCGGGAGCGCCGAGCTTGCGCAGATTGCCCTGG
>VBDA01000101.1:0-2961 GCA_005883655.1 Betaproteobacteria bacterium
GATTGCGGGAACCGGAATCTACACGATCAGCGTGGCGTGGCTGGGCCTCATCGCGACGGTGAGTCCGCCCGCCGCGCTGACCTGTGGCCAGAATCAGTATGTTAGCGAAGCTCAGCGCCGCGTGGTCACCTCCCAGCTCAGGATTGCTGCCCTAGGAGCGCTCTGACGATGAACGCTCTCGATTCCTTCCCGCCTTGTATGCACTCGCGCGTCGCGACATGAACGCGACGTGGCGCACGAATGGGTCTGCCCTTGCATCTGGGAGCCCATCGCCCAAGAGCACCTCAGCGCGGATTTACGCTGGTGGAGTTGATGGTAGCGCTCGTCGTCGGCACGTTTCTGTTGCTTGCGCTATCGACACTTTTCGTCGCGAGTTCCAGTAATTTTGCCGAGGCCGAACGCTCGAGCCGCGAGATCGAGAACGGACGTTACGCGACGTCTGTGCTGCGTGACGAGATTCAGCATGCCGGGTTTTACGGAGAAGTAGGCAACGTGACAAATCTGCTGCTCGCGCCGCCGATCACGGTGCCAACAACGATGCCGGACCCGTGCGCTACGTCCATCGCAGGTCTCACGGCGGCCCTCCCGCTGGCCATCCAGGGGGTCGACGCACCCAACGCAGCGCCAACGTGTCTGCCCGATCGTCTCGCCGGCACCGATATCCTCGTCATCCGTCGCGCCAACACCACGACCACCACAGCGGCCAGCGCTGTCGCCAACGGTTATTACACGCAGGTCAGTAAGTGCGCGACGCAGTTGCCGATGTTCATGTTGGCCCAGAGCGCATTCAACTTGACGCTCAAGGATTGTGCTACCACGGCCAATGTCCGCCAGTACGACGTCCACATCTACTACGTCAGTCCCTGCAACGTAGCCACCGGGACGGGTGGCGCGTGCGCAGCCTCGGATCTGTCGTTGCCGACCCTCAAGCGTCTGGAGCTTGTCCCAGGTGGATTCAGCAACCCGGTTCCGCTCGTCGAGGGAGTCGAGAACCTGCAGTTCGAATACGGAATCGACACCAAATCCCAGCCCGACGGGTCCCCGACGTGCTACGTCGCCGATGCGGGGCTTAATAACAGCGCGATCTGTCCCGTGATGATACCCGCGTACAACTGGAGCAGCGCCCCGACGAACTGGAGCAATGTCGTCGCGGTGCGTATACACCTGCTCGCGAGAAATACAACCATCACCAACGGTTACGTCGATGGCAAGACCTACCAGCTCGGCAACCTAGCCGACGGCACCCCCAACAACATAGCGCCCGGCGGCGGATTCAAGCGGCATGTGTTCACCGAAGTCACTCGCGTGAACAACGTCGGCCAACGCATGGAGCAACCGATATGAAAGCTCTCGGCTCACCGCAACGAGGCATTATCCTTCTCGTTACCTTGGTGATGACTGTTCTGCTCACGCTGTTCGCGCTGGCGGCGGTCAACCTGTCCAGCATCAACCTGCGGCTCGCTGGGAACGAGCAGGCGAGGTCGGAGTCGATCGCCGCGGCCCAGCTCGCCATCGAGCAGGTGGCCACCACCAATTTCCCGGCAAACCCGCAGCCTGTGACGGTCAACGTCGATGTCAACCGCGATGGCGGGGCCGATTACGGCGTGGCCGTCGCCAAGCCCGTCTGCCTCAATTCGGTACCGCTCAAGACCGTCCAGCTGAACATCAACATCCCCGAGGACGCGGCGTGCTTTGCCAGCGGAGCGGCGCAAAACGCGGGGATCGTGGGCGCGGGCGGCGGCGGGAACTCGGACTGTTCCAACACGCAGTGGGACCTGAGTGCCACGACCACGGACAACGCGAATTCCGGCGCAACGGTCAGTGTCCACCAGGGAATCGGAATGCGGGTCGCCATCGGCACGACTTGCTGAGCTTGTCGAGTAACCGGCATGCGGCGCTACCAACATGAAAACGAGAGCTAAAACATGAAACAATCGAGCAAGACGTTCATCTTCATCGCAACGCTGGTTCTGTTCACCGGCAACGTTTGCGGCGAGGACATCGACATCTTCAGTGGAGTAGGGTCCGGCGGCAGCAAGCCCAACGTCCTGATCATTGTCGACAACACGTCGAGCAATGACGCATCCTATGCATCGGCCTGCCCCTACTCGGCGGCGCCGCCAAGCCTGCCCAACGGCAACCTGTTGGACATGGTGTATTGCGCCCTCTATGGCACCGCGGACGCCATCAAGACCCAGCCTTCGCTGCTCGGCAAGCTCAATATCGGCTTGATGTCCGGTGGCTCCGGCTCCAACAAGGGTGGCCAGATGTATTTCCCCGCTTCGGCGCCCTATAACCTGCCGCTGATGGACGCTGCCGGCATTGCAGGCTTCCAAAGCATCATTGCGGCCGGGATTCCCAAGGCGACGGGCAACGCCAAGGTAGACGGAGACATGCAAGAAGCTTGGGCCTTCTATACCGGAAATACCGGTCCGCGATCGGGAATTCCCTACTCCGCCCATATCGGGACCTTGAGCTGTCAGAAAAGCTTCATCATTCTGATCGGTGCTGCGTCAAAGCAGGGCAGGCCATGCAATGGTACCAGTTGTGGCAGCGCGAGCGAGCTTGCCGCTGCGGGTGCGACGGCCGCGCAGCAGGTACAGATCAACACTTCCAGCCTCGGTTCCAACACGGGCGACGACGGCTCGTGGATTGACGAATGGGCGCGGTTCCTCTACCAGACGGACTTCAACAACAGCCTCAACGACAAGCAGAACGTCGTGACGTACACGATCGCTGCAGGTGGAGACTCAGCTGACTACGTGCAGGTGCTGCACAGCACGGCCAACCGCGGCGGCGGCAAGGCGTTCGTGGGCTCGAACTACGCGGCGATGGTTCAGGCGCTCCTGCAAATCTTCAACGAGGTAGCCGCGGTCAACAGCGCATTCGCGTCGTCCAGCCTTCCGATCAGTGCGAACAGCCAGGGGACGTACCTGAACCAGGTGTTCGTCGGCATGTTCC
>VBDA01000101.1:3062-4916 GCA_005883655.1 Betaproteobacteria bacterium
AACTTTTCCTTGCCGATGCCACCGGCGCGAAGGCAATCAGCTCTGCGGGTACCGGCTTCATCGCGCCTACCGCCGTCAGCTTCTGGACCCAAAAGGACACGACGAAACTTCCGGACAGTATCGGGGGCTTCTGGATTGGCAATCCGCAGGGCAGCGCGCAGACCTTTGACCTGCCCGACGGCGAGATCGTGGAAAAAGGCGGCGTCGGGCAGCAGATCAGGCTGGCCAATCTCACTGACGATTACGTCGCGAACCCAGCCACGCCGCGAAAGGTTTACACGTGTTGGGGCACTTCGGGTCTGTGCGCGTCCGGTGCAAGCCTGTCAGCGACGCCGTTTGCGACGACGAACGCCGGACTGACCCTGACGAACCTGGGAATCACCAATGCCGTCTACACCCAGAGCGTGACGAACCTTTCGCGGGTCAGCGCAACGGGCATCGTAACAGTGCAGCTTTCGGCAACACCGAATCCCGCAATCAGCGACGCGACGACGGTGATCATCAGTGGCTCGGCGGGCGGCCAATTCGACTACAACCTCGCCGGACAATCACCTAGCGCCAGCGGCACGACGGTCACCTACACGCTGCCGGCGGAATTGCCGCCGACGTCGCTGGCAAGCCCGAGCTCATGGACGGTATCGGGCGCCGCGGCGGGTTTATCGAACGTTTCGTCCCTCACCCGCACCAGCAACGCGGGTCTTATCACCGTCACGGGCACGCTCGCCGACCTTACTTTCGGCGGCGGCACGACCGTGGCGGTCGGAGATTCGCTCAGCATCCTCAATTCGACCGGCTACAACGGAACCGGCACGGTCGCGAGTGTGAACACGGGGCCGAAGACAGTAACCTTCGCGATGTCGGAGACACCGAGCGTTTATGGCGGCGGAGCAAAGATATCGGTCGGTAACTCGACCTGCAAGACGACTGGCTCAAGCGGCACCCATAACTGCGATAATTTCGGCGCATCAAACACCAACGCTCCGAACGCGGGTCAGGCCAATCTCCCGGGGCTCGTGCGCGGCGCCAACTGTGCGGGCTGTGTCGCCAATTCCGGCAACGTACTGATGGTCAACTTTCCCGCCGGAACGACAAATCTAAACGCAGTAGTTCCGGCGACCGGCTTGCAAGCATACGTCCAGAGCGGGGCGACGCCTTCCAACTACGTCAACACCACCACCGGCTGGAAGATCGTTGGTATCGGTGCCAACTGCAGTGTCAAGGAAACCCATACCGACGGAACCGTGCGCACCTACACCGGCACGGCAACTTCCGGCACCAGGTACTACACGCTCTGTCTCGATCTAGGGGCAGCTTTCGTAATGGCGCCGGCGGTTGTTGGCAACGGCGCGACTGCGTCGCCGCAGACGACCGCCACCCGTCAAGGCGCCTTTACGCGAACGCTCAGCAGTCTGGTGCGTGGCGCTAGCAGCTGCATCGGGACCGGAAGCGGGGCGACGGCGAACAATGCGACGGTGACCGTCACGACCACTGCGCCGCACGGTTTCTCCGTCAGCGAGGTTGTCCAGGTTTCGACCGGCAGTGCAGGACCCAACGAAAGCGCGTATATCGGGCCCGCGACTGTTCTCAGCACAACTTCCACGACGTTTACATATGCCATCGCGACGAAGCCGTCGTGCCTAGACACGACCAGTGGCATGTCGATCAGTTATCAGAGTTCCGTTGGCGGAATCAACGCAACCGATCTAATTCGGTGGGTGCGCGGTGACGACAACGTCGGCGACGAACAGAGTCCGGGCAACGGTATCACCATTCGTCCGTCCGTCCATGGCGACGTGGTGCATTCGCGTCCGATCGTCCTTAACTACGGCGTTTCGACCGGTGTCGTCGTGTTCT
>VBDA01000101.1:4959-9948 GCA_005883655.1 Betaproteobacteria bacterium
GTGAGCTGTGGGCCTTTGTCCCGCAAGAGTTTTTCTCGAAGCTACAGCGGCTATACTCGGAAAGTCCGCAACTCAAGCTGGCGAATACCCCCACCGGCATCACGCCCACCCCCAAGCCAAAGGATTATTACTTCGACGGCGCGACCGGGGTGTACCAGAACGGCTCGACGGCGTACATCTTCCTCTCGGCGCGACGCGGCGGGCGGCTGATCTATGCGCTGGACGTGAGCGACCCGGCCACCCCTAAGTTCATGTGGAAGAAGGGTTGTCCCAACCTCGGCAATAACACCGGGTGCGACGCGGGCTACTCCGAATTGGGCGAGACCTGGTCCCAGCCCAAGGTCGCGTTGGTGAAAGGCTGGACCAACCCGGTACTGATCTTCGGGGCCGGCAACGATCCCAATGAAGAAGACAATGACCCGCCGAGCGCCGCAGACGCGATGGGACGCGGGATATTTATCGTGGATGCGACCGACGGCAGCGTCGTGTGGCAAGCGGGCCCGGGAGGAGGCAGCAATACATGCCAGGGAACGCCGTGCAAGCTGCTGGACATGACCTTCGCCATGTCTGCGGATATTACGCTGGTCAATCGCTCCTTCGACTCCGGCGGCAACATCGATCGCCTTTACGCTGCGGATACCGGTGGCAACATCTGGCGCGTGGATCTCCAGCCCACGGGCGGCAATGCGCCCGCCAACTGGCAGGTGACCAAGTTCGCCGCCCTGGGTGGAACGGGTTCCACGGCCTTCCAAAAACGGAAGTTCCTGTACCCTCCGGACGTGGTGTTGACCAACAACTTTGACGCGATCATGGCGGCAACCGGCGATCGGGAGCATCCCTTATTCACCAACAACTCGCTGACAATCGTCAACCGCTTCTACATGATCAAGGACACCAAGGTTGGTTTGGATGCATCCGGGTGGACAACGGTGGCCGACAGCACGAGCAATACAGCCGACGCCGCGCCGGCGTCGCTTTTCCACGTGACGACCCAATACAACTCCAACGGTAGCGTTGTATCGACGAACACATATGCCGGGAGCCTAAGCGGTTTCTATATCACATTGGCGGCGGCAGGCGAGAAAACCGTCAATGCGCCTGCAACAATCGGCGGATCCACCTATTTCGCCACGAATCAGCCGACCGATCCCAGCACGCTGTCATGCACGAACAACTTGGGCACCGCGCGTGGCTACCAGATCAACTTCGTGACCGGATCGACCTCCGCAGGTGAATATGACGGAGGCGGGTTGCCGCCATCGCCGGTCACTGGCCTGGTCACGGTCCAGGTCAACGGCCAGCCGACGCTCGTGCCATTCCTGCTTGGAGGTAATCCGGGGGCGGCCTCGTGCAGTGGGCCGGATTGCAAATCATCACTCGGCGGGGGAAAGCCGCCCATCCCGATTTCACCGATAAGAAGTAGGGTGTACTGGTATATAGAGAAGCATGATAACTGACGCTATCCGTCGGTCACGTGCTGATCACCCAGAGCGTCATTCCACCACTCAACTTCAAACGGAAGGTGGTGTACTGGTTCACTTCGGGCAGCGACCGCAAGTGACGGCCGCTTTCATGCTCCTCTATATCTTCGGAAATTCTGACTCAGTACACTAGCTTTACCGCCCGTCCTCCTGCGATTTTGCCTGCGCGATGTTGTTCGCGCAGGATTATCATGCGCGATGTGACCGCGCCGACCGGCGCGGCATCGACCCGAGGACCAATCCGCGTGCGACGAAATATCCATCGGCTGCTTGCGCTCGCTTTCGCGTTCGCGATAAACAGCGCCGCGGCGCAGGGGCAGCTCAACATCATTTGCAGCGTGCAACTGCCGTGGTGCGAGGCGGTCGTCACGCAGTTTCAAAAAGACACGGGGATCAAGATCGGGATGACGCAGAAATCCGCGGGCGAAGCGATGGCGCAGGTGGCTGCAGAGCGCGCGAACCCGAAGGTCGACGTCTGGTACACCGGATCGGGAGACCCGCATCTGCAGGCGGCGGAGCTGGGCCTGACCGAGGAATACCGTTCGCCGATGCTTTCACAGCTGCAGGAGTGGGCGGTGCGCCAGGCGGAGCAGTCGCAGTATCACACCGTCGGCGTCTACACCGGCGCGCTGGGGATCGGCTACAACCCGGAGATTCTGGCCAAGCGTAAATTGCCCGAGCCGAAATGCTGGGCCGATCTCGCCAATCCGATCTATCGCGATGAAGTGCAGATGGCGAACCCGAACGCCTCGGGCACCGCCTATGCAACCATCGCGACTTTCGTGCAGATCTTCGGCGAGGACAAGGCCTTCGAGCTGCTCAAGGGCATGCATCGGAACATCAACAATTATCCGCGCAGCGGTCCCGGAGCGATCCGCGCGGTGGGCCGCGGCGAGACCGGCATCGCGGTGACCTTCCTGCACGATGGCGTCACCGAGATCGCGGGAGGCTTTCCGGTGAAAATTGTCGTCCCGTGCGAAGGAACGGGTTACGAGGTGGGCTCGATGAGCATCATCAAGGGCGCCAGAAACCTGGACAACGCAAAGAAGTTCTACGACTGGGCGCTGACGCCCGCGGCGCAGAAAATCGGCGCCGACACCAAGAATTACCAGACGCCGTCGAACAAGGCGGCGCCGGCGCCGCCTGGCGCGCCGAAGATGGACGAGATCAAGCTGATCAACTACGACTTTGCCAAATACGGCAGCGCGGCCGAGCGCAAGCGCCTGCTGGAGAAATGGGATCGCGAAGTGGCTGCCATGCCGCGTTAGCGACCGTTTCGGGCGTGGCCGTACGCCGCGCGATTTCAATGCGCGCGGGACATCCAGGCTCGAATGCGCGGGCCGTAGACGTTCTCCGCCAATCCCGCGAACACCAGCGCGCCGCCGATGGCCTGCAAGGGTGCGAGCGACTCGCCAAGAAAAATCGCGCAGCTGGCGATTCCGGAAACCGGTATCAGCAGGGCGAACGGGGCGATGAGCCCGGTGGGATAACGGTGGAGCAATCTCGCCCACGACGCGAATCCAAACAGCGTCGCGCCCCAGGCGAGCATGAATACGCAACCCCAGGTGAGCATTCCCGCTGACGCTATGGCGTGCCACGCCGAAGCGCCGCCTTCGAAGACGTAGGAGAGGAGCGCAAGCGGAACCGGCGGGACGAGGCTCGACCAGACGACCAGGCTGAACATGTCGGCATCGTGCGCCGCGGCAGCTCGCTTGGCGATCACGTTGCCGACGCCCCAGGCGAACGCGGCGACGAGCACAAGCGCGAAGCCGATCAATGTCGCATGAGCGCCCTCTATCAGACTTTGCAGAGCGAGCACGGCAATGCCGGCGGTGGCGACGACCGCTCCGATGAGATTGTGCCGTTGGAAGCGGTCGCCGAGAAATGCGATGGCGAGACCGATGGTGAAGAACACCTGCACCTGGATGATCAGCGAGGAGAGGCCGGCGGGCATGCCGAGCTTGATCCCCAGAAACAGCAGGCCGAACTGGAAGACACCGATCGCCAATCCGTATCCGACCACATCGGGCCACGGCATGCGCGGCCGCCTGATCACCAGCACCAGCGGTACCGCGGCGAAGAAGAAGCGCAGCGCGGCGAGCGCGAAAGGCGGCAATTCGCGCAAGCCGACCTTGATCGGAACAAACGTGAAGCCCAACAGCGTGACGACGGCCAGCGTCAACAGCAGGTCGCGTGGGGCGAGCGCGTGCTTCATGCCGATAGGCGCCGCGTTGCGCCTGGGCGAAACGTTGTTTGCATCGCTTGCTCTGTGCTGGCCCGCGTCACAACTCGATGACGCGGCGGGTCCGCAGCGATTCGCGCAGGGCGCGGGCGATCCGCGTTGCCTCGGGCTTGCCAGCCTGCTACAGCTCGATCGCGCGCCGCTCGCGCCATGAACGCGTGGCCGCTTCCGCGAGCTCGAGCGCCTTGACTCCGTCCTGAATAGTTATATCCAGCGGTTTACCGTTGGCGAGAGCGTCGAAGAAGTGCGCCAACTCCGTGGCGTACGCGACGCGATAGCGCTCCAGAAAAAAATGCTCCGGCTTGTCGTGGCCGATATTGTCGGCTGTGTGCGCGAATACTTCGGTCGGTTTGTGATTTCCCGCCTGCAGCATCCCCTTGCTGCCGAGGACTTCGAAGCGCTGATCGTAACCATAGGCGGCGCGGCGGCTGGTATTGATCTGGGCGAGGCGGCCGCGACGGGTGCGAATGGTCACCGCGGTGGAATCGATATCGCCGACACCACCGATCGCCGGGTCGGTGAGACAGCTCCCGGTCGCGAACAGCGACAGTGCCTCGTCATCGAGTATCCATCGGAAAATATCGAAGTCGTGGATCAGCATGTCCTTGAAAATGCCTCCCGACGTGCTCACGTATTCGATGGGCGGCGCGCCCGGGTCACGGCTGGTGATGACCAGCATCTCGGGCTCGCCGATCTCGCCCGCCGCAAGCCGCGCCTTCAGCGCTGCGAATGTCGGATCGTACCGGCGCTGAAAACCGATCATGCAGGCTACGCCGGCCTTGCCCACTGCTTGGGCACAGGCGCGGGCGCGCACCACATCGAGATCGACTGGCTTCTCGCAGAACATCGCCTTGCCGGCGGCAGCTCCCCGCTGGAGGAGCTCCGCGTGGGTGTCGGTGCTGGAAGCGATGACCACGACGTCCCGCTTGCGCATCGGTATCGCGGGCCTTGGCCGTCTTGGCCGCCGGCATGCGGAAAATCTCGCGCGGCGCGTTCCCCGCGCAGAGCTGATCGCCGCCTGCAGCCCGATCGAGGATGAGCTCAGTTGGGCGCGGCAAGATCTCGGCGTCGCAAGCTTGTATGCCGACTATCGCGAGCTACTCGCGGACGCCCGGCTGGACGCGGTGTTCCTGGTCACACCCACGTCCTTGCACGCCGAACAGATCGTGCAGGCCCTGCTAGCGGGCCAGCACGTGTTCTGTGAAAAGCCGCTCTCGCTCGATCTTGCGGATTGCCGTCGGGTCGAGGATCTCGCGGCAAAGCATC
>VBDA01000101.1:10146-10468 GCA_005883655.1 Betaproteobacteria bacterium
CGTGTTCGCGACCGGCGTCGTTGCGCTGCACGAGGGCTTGCGCGAATTCGGCGACGTCGACAACGGCGTGGCGACCTGTGAATTCGCAGACGGCCAGATGGCGTGCTTTTTCGCGTCGCGCACCATGGCGCATGGGCACGAGACATCGACCGAGATCTTCGGCACACTGGGACGACTGACCGTCGGCCAGAATCCGCGCAAGAACCGCGTCGACATCTCCGATGCGCACGGAGTGCGCAACGAATGTACCCCGACCTTCTATGAGCGGTTCGAGGAGTCGTTCCTGCGCGAGGCGACCCATTTCGTCGATGCCGTGCTCGAC
>VBDA01000102.1 GCA_005883655.1 Betaproteobacteria bacterium
CGAGCGTCTTTTCGACGTGCTTGGTCGGATTCAGACTCATGTAGTGATAGACGATCGCGCCGTTGGGCGCGATCACGTAGGAAATGCGATTGGCGTACTCGGGCCGGGTCTGCATGACGGCATCGAAGGACTTCATGACGGCCTGGGTGTTGTCCGAGGCAACGGGAAATTTGTTCTGACAGGCCTGGACGGAAAACTTCGACAGCGTTTCGATGTCATCACCCGAGACGCCGACCACCGATGCACCGAGCGCCTTGAACTCTCCCGTAGCGTCGGCAAAATAATGCGCTTCGACGGAGCAACCTTCGGAATACGCGGCGGGAAAAAAGTAGAGCACGACGGGACCTTTCTTCAGCGACTCGGCCAGCGAGAACCTGTAGACTGACCCAGCGAGCGCCGCCTGCGTCGTAAAATCGGGCGCGACGTCGCCGATGTCCAAGGAAAGCGAGACCAGCGCGCAGGCGAGGAAACGTGTCATGACGATCTCCATCCAACCATCGGCCTTCATTGTATCGCGGCTACGCGGCGTGATCGCGCTCCTTATGGCAGTCGTGTTGTCGGCTTGCGGCTCGCTGCCGATGCGCACGGAGCAGCCTTTTTCACCGGCACTGAAGCCTTCTTCCGAAAGCCCGCTGGTCCGGATCGCGCAGGATTCCAGTCCGGGTCCGGAGTTGACGGGGTTCCGGCTGATGCCGCTGGGCGTCTACTCGCTTGACGCGCGAATTCAGCTTGCGCGCCGGGCCCGTTACTCGCTCGACCTTCAGTATTACCTGATTCAAAACGATCGCACCGGGCGCTTGCTAATGCGCAGCTTGCGCGACGCCGCGTTGCGGGGCGTGCGCGTGCGCCTGCTGGTGGACGACCTTTACACCGTCGGTGGCGATCCGATGTTCCGCGGCCTGGCGGCATTCCCGAACGTGGAGGTCCGGCTGTTCAATCCCTTCTGCTGCGCGCGGCAGAGCATCGCCAGCAAGTACGCCGCGTCGATCGGCGAGTTCGGCCGGCTCAACCACCGCATGCATAACAAGCTGTTTATCGCCGATGGAGCGATGGTCGTCGCCGGCGGTCGCAACATCGCCGACAACTTCGTGGATATGGACGCGTTCATCGTGGGCGCCGTCGTTCGCGAGCTCACCGGCATTTTCGACACCTATTGGAACAGTCCCCAGGTCTATCCGGTGGAAACCGTCCTGGGCACGGTCATCGATCGCGAGGATGTGCGAAAGAGCTTCGACAGTCTGGTCGACGACGGCGAGCAGATGAAGTCGCTGGTGTTGCCACCCATCGATATCCTCGGCTATGGACCAATCAGCGACGATCTGGATGCTGGCCGCCTCGGCCTGGTCTGGGGCAAGGCCGTCGCTTTCGCCGACAAGCCCGCCAAGGTCACCGCGACGAGCGACGAAATGGCGCGCTCCATGAGCGTGTCGATGAACGTCATGGATCTGGTCATGGCGTCAAGGAGCGAGGTGGTGATTTCGTCGCCTTACTTCATCCCGGCGCCGATGGGCGTGAGGGCATTCGGCGACTTGAGAATACGCAATGTCAAGGTCGCGAACGACGAGCCGCTGGTGCACACCGGCTACGCGCGTTACCGGGTCGAATTGCTGAAGACGGGCGTCGACCTCTACGAGCTCAGCCCTACACGGATCCAGCACAATAAGCGCCTCATGCTCCCCGGAACCTCGCTTGGCCGCCTGCACGCCAAGACCGCGGTCATCGATCGATCGACGGTATTCATCGGTTCGATGAATCTCGATCCGCGATCCGCCAGCAAGAACACCGAGCTGGGGATCATCGCCGAGAGCCCGCAACTGGCGAAGGAAGTCATACGCGTCATCCAAATCAGCAAGCTGCAGAGCGCATACCGATTGCGATTCGCGCAGGACGGTCAAAGCCTTGAATGGCTAACGATGGACGACGAAGGAGACGTCGTGCTCTCCGAGGAGCCCGACGTCACTCCCTTCATGCGCCTGCAGAACATGCTGCTCGCGCCCTTCGTCCCGGAACAGCAGCTATGAAATTAAGGCTGAGCTTCTAGGGCCGATGTTCGCTGCCGGTCACAACATCCGGCGCGGAATCGAAATAGCTGATCGCATCGTTAAGCAGCGATAGCGCCACCGACGTATTGCCGGCCGCCAGCTGGTCCTTGGCGTCGATGATGTACTGCCGGAGCTTCTGCTCGAACGCCTCCGCCTGATCTAGCTCGGAGATCAGGCGTGCGACTTCGCGATTGCTTTCGTCCTGCATTGCGCACCTTCGGCGCGAACCGTGCGATCGGACCGGGATCAGGCGCGATCGGCGCGCAGATTGTAGGCGGCACGCAGAGGGAGCATGGCCTCGCGCACGCGGGGAGCAGCGCGCTTGTCTCCCTTGCGCGTGACCTTGATGTCCCAGTTGCAGCCTGTCTCGTCGGGAAGATGCGCCACGATGCCGACCTCGTATCCCGCGCACTCCGGAATCCTGGCGATTTCCTCGTTCGCGATGGCCTTGAGCTGCTTGTAGTCGACGAGCTTCCTTGCCCTGGTGGCCTTCCAGAATGCGTACGATTCGCGCATGGAAGCGGTGTGCAATTCATCGATAACTCGTGTCATGATTGCGATCTTCAGACCTTGGGATTGGTAACGCGATTCGAGCCCATGATAATTGGAATCACAATAAACACCGACTCGGTTGCCGTGTGTTATCCATTTTACTACTTACGCCCTGCCGCAGCCAAGTCTTGTGCGCTTTCGCGCCTATCGCGTCTGCGATGTAAGAGCCTGACTGACACTTCTCTGCTCAACTCGACTTGCCTCCCGCGGTTGACGATGGTGCGAACCGTATCGGCTTGAGCCGCACCGCCATCGCGTGCGACGGGGCTACTCCATTGCGCGCGCGATTCTGTCCGGCGTAAGCGGCAGGTTCCTTGCGCGGACGCCCATCGCATTGAACAGAGCGTTGGCCACGGCTGCCGCCGTCGGCCCCGCAGCGCATTCGCCAACGCCCAGCGCGGATTCGCCCGGCCGGCTGAGGATCAGCACCTCGACGTCAGGTACCTCATCGAAACGCAGGATCGGATAACTTTCCCAGGAACGCGACAACACCCGTTCTCGATCCCACAGAACCTGCTCCTTGAGAGCCCAACTGATCGCTTGAACAATCCCGCCTTCGATCTGATTCGTGAGCCCGTCGGGGTTGACCACCCGGCCGGCGTCGACCGCGGCGACGACGCGCGTCACTCGCAAGGCCGCGCCGACTTCGATCTCGGCAATTACCGCGCAATAAGCACTGCGATTCTTGTAGCGGGCGAATCCGAAGCCGCGCCCGCGCGCACCATCGCCCTTTTCGCATGTTTTCCATCGAGCGGCCTTCGCGACCGTCTCGATCACCTCGCGTGCCCGCGCGTCCTGCAGATGACGCAGCCTGAACTCGATCGCATCGGTGTTGGTGGCGGCGGCGAGCTCGTCGACGAACGATTCGATCGCGAAGATGTTGGCGAACGCTCCGAGCGAGCGCAGTGCCGAAACCCGGAGCGGCATATCGGCGATAAAGTGGTAGCCGATTTCCTGCGCCGGGAAGTCGTAGAGGGGGATCGCGTTCCTGTCCGCGCCCCCGGTCGGTTGCGGTACATCCTTGGCCGGTGGCAGCGGAAAAGGCGGATCCATGTGCCAGGCAGCAAGAAGGTTTATGCCTTCACCCCACCCGGGCCGCCTGATGTGCGTATGGCTCCAGATCTCGTGCTTCCAATCGACGATTCGATCCGTCGCATCGAGCGACGCGGCGACTCGCACGACCATTGCCGAGCCATAAGGCGACCAGGCGAGCTCATCCTCTCGTGTCCACTGAACGAGCACCGGGCGTCCACAGGCCCGAGCAAGCAACGCGGCGTCGAGCGCGACATCGTCGGCGCCATTGTGCCCGTAGCAACCCGGGCCATCCTTGTGGATCACCTCGACGTCAGCGGCGGCAGCGCCCATGACCTCGGCGATCTGGCCGCGCAGGAAATGGCTGCCCTGCGTGTGCGACCAGATCGTGAGCTTGCCGCGGTCGTAGCGCGCAAGCGCGCAGGAAGGCCCGATCGAGGCGTGCGCAATGTATGGTTTCGAGTAGCTCGCCTCGAAGCGTCGCGCCGCCTCGGCGACCAACGCTTCGCCGTGCCGATATACGAGCGAGCGCACGCTCGGCAGCGCCGGCAAAAAATCGCCCACCTCCGTGGCCGATGGAAGCGTGGGCTCCTCCACCCATGAGGCCGCGGCCCGCGCGGCCCGAAGTGCGCTTATGGCCTGCTCCTCACGCTCGGCGCAAAGGCCGATGAAATTCCCGCTCACCAGCACCGCAACGACACCCGGCATCGCGCGAATCGCGTCGGCGTCGAACGCGGCGAGCTTGGCCAAATAGGACGGCGGCCGCAGCGCGCGGCCGAACACCATGCCTGGAAGCTCGAGGTCGTGCACATAGGCCGCTCCGGTTATCTTGCTGCGAAGGTCGCGTCGTGGCGCGCTCTTGCCGACAAGCCAATGCTGGGCCGGCGTCTTCACTGCCGCAGCGCCGGTCGCGTCGCGGGCGAGGCTCAAGCGAGGCGCGAGATCCCAATAGCTCGTGCGCAGGTCGGTCCCAGCGATTTCGATCGTTCCATCGCGGACTCGCAGCTCCGCGACGTCTACTTCGAGCTCGCGCGCGGCAGCCTCGAGAAACAGGCTTCTCACCTCCGCGCAGGCGAGCCGGATCGACGCGCCTCCGATCTCGATCGACTGGCTGCCCGCGGTGTACCACTCGTCCGGCGATCGCGTCGTATCGCCGGCCACCAGAGACAGGCGCTCAAGCGCCACGTCCAGCTCGTCGGCCGCGATTTGCGCGATCGCCGTCTCGATGCCCTGCCCGAGCTCGACCTTGCCGCTGAACACCGTCACCGTGCGATCGGCGTTGAAACAGACCCAGCGGTCCAGGCGCGGCGTGGTCTTGAGGCTTTGCGGAAGGGGCGGTGGAATCATGTCTTGGGCGATGCCCGCATTGCGCGAGCTGCCGCGCGGATCGCTCGCAGAATCCGCACGTGAGTGCCGCAGCGGCAGAGATTACGATCCAGGGCGGCAGCGATTTGCGTATTGCTCGGGTCTCTCTCGCGCCGAAGCAAGGCCACGGCTGAAATGATGATGCCGTCGATGCAGTATCCGCATTGGATCGCCTGCTCGTCGATAAACGCCTGCTGCAGCGGGTGGAGTCCCGATTCGCCGCCGATTCCTTCGATAGTAGTGACCTCGTGACCGGGGACCGACCAAAGCGGCGTGTCGCACGACGGCACCGCGTTACCGTCCAGAAGCACATTGCACGCGCCGCACTGCGCTTCCCCACAGCCGAACCGCGTCCCCTTCAGCTTCAGATCGTTACGAAGGATGTACAGCAGCGGCGTGGCCGGCTCGGCCTGGACCTCGCAGTCACGACCATTGACTCGAAGCTTGAATGTTTCAGCCATCGCCTTTTGGTGTCGCTGCGGTCGAGGAACGAGGACTGTGCCGCTCGAGCCCGTCGCTTATCGTCGGCACGATCAATGTCTCACTCGCGATCCGAGCGACGCGACCGGCGAGGACGCAGATCCCGATGTGAACCACTCGATCATCGATACCAGCGCCTCCGGTTGCTCGAGCATCGGGCAGTGTCCCGAATCCTCGATATCGCGGTAGACCGCACCGGGAATTGCGCTCGCTACTTCCCTGGCGAGGGCCGGCGTCGTGGTCTGGTCGAGCGCACCACACATGACCAGCGTCGGGTTACGAATACGCGCCAATTGCGGCCGCAGATCGAGCGCCGCCAATGCCAGGCAGGCGCGCGCAAAACATAGGGCGTTGGTCGGTGCAAGCGCGGCCTTGCGTGCGGCCACGACTTTGGGGTGAGCCGCCTGAAACGCGGGCGGAAACATGCGCCCGATCGCGGTGTCGAGAATCGCGCCGATTCCGGTCGCACTAACCTTTTCCGCCATGCCTCGAAATGGCGCCTTGGCGGGCTC
>VBDA01000117.1 GCA_005883655.1 Betaproteobacteria bacterium
CTGGCTGCCGTGCTGCAGCGGCTCAAACAAGCCGCTGCGCACGATGCAGCGCTGAACGACGTGGTCGCGCTTTTGGACGAGGCACGAATAGGTACCGACGAAGCCGCGCGGGCGTTGCGATCCTACCGCGAGCGGCTCGACCTCGATCCGGGCGAGCTCGCACGCGTCGAGACAAGGTTGACGGCGTTTCACGACGCCGCACGAAAGTATCGCGTTCGGGCCGGCGAGCTGCCCAAGCTCGCCGAGGAAACCATCGCGCGGCTTGCGGTCCTCGCGGCCGGCGCCGACGCCGAGCGGCTCGGGAACGCGGAAGCTGAAGCTCGGCGCGCGCTGCTCGACCTCGCGCACCAGCTATCGGCAAAACGTAAGCTTGCCGCGGCGGAGCTCGGACATCGCGTAAGCGCGATGATGAAGCGGCTGGCGATGACCGGCGGCAGGGTCGAGATTGCATTGATCCCCGTTTCCGAGCCGGCCAGTTTCGGTCTCGAGAGTGTCGAGCTGCAGGTTGCCACCCACGCCAAGCAACCGCTGGGGCCGCTCGCCCGCGTCGCGTCCGGTGGTGAGCTGTCGCGTCTTGGACTGGCGATCCAAGTCGTGCTGGCCGAAGTTGGCGAGCTGCCGACACTGGTCTTCGACGAAGTCGACGCCGGCATCGGCGGCGCAGTCGCGGCGACCGTCGGCCGCATGCTGCAGCAGCTTGGGAAGCGGCGGCAGGTATTGTGCGTCACCCACCTGCCGCAGGTCGCCGCTTGCGCGGATCACCATCACCGCGTCATCAAGCGCTCGGCCGCGGGGGAGGTCTCGACCGAGCTCGCGCGGCTAGACCCACCCGGACGCGTCGAAGAGCTGGCGCGCATGCTGGGAGGACACGAAGTCACGGCCAAGACGCGCGCGCACGCCAAGGAATTGCTCGCGCAACACCGGATACCGACGCCGCCTTGAAATGGATACGGCCGCCCCGGCCGCAAAGTGAGAAAACGGCCGCTGCGCGGCCGTTAAGCGGGCAAGCGTCTGCGCCTAAACCGGAGCGAGCCTGGTCGGCGAGAGAGGATCGGCGCCGGCCACCTTGGGCACCGCGGCCTTGGTCACGTGCCTGGGCTTGATGACACCTTTGACCGCTTTGACCACCCTCAGCACGGGCATCGCTTCTCCGGTCTCCAGCCAATATTTGACGCGATTGGCGTCGCCGATCCGCGTCAGCTTGCCGACCGAATCCAACAGCACGATGACGATCGGCCGGCTGGCGATGGTCGTCAGCATGACCAGGCATTTGCCGGCTTCACGGATGAAGCCGGTCTTGCTTAGCTGTATGTCCCATTGCCCGCTGCGGACCAGCGAATTGGTGTTGTTGAAACCGAGCAGCGTTCCGGTCGGCTGCACCTCGACGTAGTGGCTCGAGGTGGTCGTGGCATCGCGGATCAGCGGGTACACCGCGGCGGCTCTGGCCATCAGCGCGACTTCGTTGGCGGTCGATACGTTTTCACTCGACAGCCCCGTTGCATCGCTGAAGTGGGTATGTGTCATGCCGAGGTCGGCAGCTTTCTTGTTCATCGCGGCGACAAAAGCTTCGAATCCGCCGGGGTAATGTCTGGCGAGGCTCGACGCGGCACGATTTTCCGACGACATCAGAGCGAGGCGCAGCATCTCGCGGCGCGGTAATTCGCTACCCAGCCGCAGCCGGGAATGGCTTCCGCGCAGGAGGTCGAGGTCGGCAATGCCGACGGTAACGATCTCGTCGAGCGGCTGACTGGCGTCGATAACCACCATGGCGGTCATCAGCTTGGTTACCGAGGCGATCGGTGTTACCGCGTCCGCCGCCTTGGAATAGATCGGGTGTCCGGCCGCTGCGTCGAGTATCAGAACGTTGCTCGAGGCGAGCCTGAGCTTGCTGCCGTCCAGCAGCAGTTTTGACGCGCCCCCGACATCGGGGTCCGCCACGACAGTCGCCGCAAAGGCTTCCGCCGTGAGCATTAATGCAATAGAAACAACGGTTAATAGGCTTTTCATCAACTAGAAGTTAAGTAGGTCGCGGCAGGTTTATAGCATGTACGCAAGGGGTATGCCAAGAGGGTGCGCCAATACCCTAACGTATCAAACGCTTAGGCGATGACACGACGTTCATCGCCGCTATTCGCGGACGAGGGAGACCCTGCCACCCGTTGCCGCTCCTCCTGCTGCAGGGCCCACATTCGAGCGTACGAGCCGTCCGCGGCGAGCAATTCGGCGTGGGTGCCGCGTTCGGTGATGCGCCCCTGCTCGAGCACCAAAATCTCGTCGGCGCCGACGATCGTCGACAGACGATGGGCAATGGTAAGCGTCGTGCGGTCCGCCGATATTTGCTCGAGCTCGGCCTGGATCAGCTTCTCCGATTGGGAATCGAGCGCCGACGTTGCCTCGTCGAAGATCAGGATCCTTGGATTCTTGAGGATCGCACGTGCAATCGCGACCCGCTGCTTCTCGCCGCCGGATAATTTAAGTCCCCGCTCGCCTACCGGCGTCGCGTAGCCCTCCGGAAGGGCGTTGACGAAATCGTGGATCTGCGCGAGCTTCGCGGCGGCGATGATCTCGTCCTTGCTGGCGTCGGGCCGGCCGTAGGCAATGTTGTATTCGATCGAATCATTGAACAGAACCGTGTCCTGCGGCACGATGCCGATGGCGCTGCGAACACTCGACTGCTGCACCGCGCGCAAATCCTGCCGATCGACGGTGATTCTTCCTCCGCTGACGTCGTAAAAACGATAAAGGAGCCGCGCCAGGGTCGACTTTCCCGAGCCGCTGGGACCGACCACCGCGATCGTGCGCCCCGCCGGTATGGCGAACGACACGTCGAACAGAATCTGGCGGTTGGGCTCGTAACGAAAATCGACATGCTCGAAGCGCACCTCGCCGGCGCTCGCCAGGAGCGGTGCGGCGCCCGGCGCATCCTTGACTTCGGCATTCTCATCGATAAGGTGGAACATGCGCTCCATGTCGGCCACCGCTTGCTTGATCTCGCGATAAATGACGCCCAGAAAATTGAGCGGGATATAGAGCTGGATCATGAAGGCGTTGACCAGCACCAGATCGCCGATGGTCATCGTGCCTCTGACCACACCCAGCGTCGCCCGCCACATGATCAGCGTTACAGCAATGGCGATGATCGCGCTCTGCCCGATATTGAGCAGTGACAGAGAGCTCTGACTTCGGACGGCGGCCGTTTCCCATCGCTGCAAACTCTCGTCGTAGCGCCGCGCCTCGAACTCCTCGTTGTTGAAATATTTGACGGTCTCGTAATTGAGCAGGCTGTCGATCGCTCGCGTGTTGGCCCTGGAGTCGAGCTCGTTCATCTGCCGGCGGAAGCCGGTGCGCCATTCCGTGATCGTCACTGTGTAGACGATGTAGAGCACCAGGGCGGCGAGCGTGATACCGATGAACCACAAGTCGTATCGTGCGACCAGGATCGCCGAGACCAGCGCGATTTCGATCAGAGTCGGCAAAATCGAAAACAGCGTGAAGCCGATCAGCGTCGAGATGCCGCGTGTCCCGCGCTCGACGTCGCGCGTAAGTCCCCCCGTCTGCCGCGCAAGATGAAACCGCAGCGACAGCTCGTGCAGATGCCGGAACGTCTTCAACGCGATGGTGCGCACCGCGCGCTGGGTCACCTTGGCGAAAAAGAATTCGCGCAATTCGGTGAACGCGGTCGTCGACAGGCGCAGCACGCCGTATGCGACAAGGAGCGCAAGCGGCAGCACCAGCATCTGGCCCTGCGAGCCCGGTGTAAGGCTGTCGACGATTTGTTTGAGAACCAGCGGCACGCCGACATTGGCCACCTTCGCGGCGATCAGGCAGGAGAGCGCGAGCGCAACCCGGCCCTTGTATGCCAGCAGGTACGGCAGCAGAGTACGAACGGTGTGCCAGTCGCCGCGAGCGGCGGGTGCGGAACGGTCAGTCGAGGAAGGCGGCGGAGGCGGAGGTGGCGAAGGTGCGCGGCGCATTTCGAAAGCACATCGCGGCAGACCGCGACGA
>VBDA01000642.1 GCA_005883655.1 Betaproteobacteria bacterium
ATCCTTCGGCGTCCTCTGCGAGCTGTCGGATAACGTAATCCATCCACGCTAAGTTTTCGTCCCGGCGTTGTCCGCTCTGTGTTGCTTCACCGTGCTCCGGCTCTTGTGGAAGCGTATAACGCGTCTTGGTCAACCCCAGCATCCAGTTCGCATCGGTATCGAACGGATCGCGGCGAAGGACTCCAGGTCCGGCAGTCCCGGCTTGTCCGTCTCGATCCACCGTCTAACCGTCTGTGGCTTCCGACCGGTCATCGAGCATAGGTATTGCAGCCGGCCCTCTTTGGGTATTTTGGCCCCGTCCATCTCCTTGAAAAGGCGGTCCCGCAGTCCCGGCAGCAGCGCCATCGCCATGGCCGCCGGTTTGGCTGCACGTTTTTTCGCCCCTTCTGTGGTGGCCGCTCGGCCACGTCCGCCTCTTTTGGCCGGTTCGCGTCGCTCAGTCATGTCTTTAGCCTTTCTGGTTTCGAGTCACAAAGCTTCAGGAACAACGTTTCACAACCGCGAGGGTACAGCTTTTGGCAGGCTTTGAGCAGTTGCGCTGCTCTCCAGCTGTCAAGCGAGCAACCGCTGCATTGATACCGTTGTGTAGGACCGCAGATGGGTTTCCGGAGCAGTTGCTAATAAATATTATTGCGGTAGGAGCATTTGCTCTTGACGCCACCGGCATCCATCGCTACTCTGTGTTCTCGCGGGTGTCTCTACCTCGGTCCAAACCCGTCGGGTGGTCGCACGGTTCACTTTGCCTCCCCTGGCGCAATACGCTGTCCGCGACGACTGGCGACTGGAGTCGCTACCGCGCCTCGCTCG
>VBDA01000118.1:0-314 GCA_005883655.1 Betaproteobacteria bacterium
GTTTGCAAAAAGGCCATGGAGAAACTCGGCGACGACTTCCGAACCAAAGCCGTCGGCACCGGGCCCTTCGCAGTCGAGAGCTACACGCCGAACCAATCGGTGACGCTGGTTGCCAACAAGAGCTATTTCCGTGGCGCGCCCAAGATCGATCGTATCGTCTACCGCTACATCCCCTCGGACGCGACGCGCGACCTCGCCTACAATTCCGGCGAGATCGACCTCCTCTACGGCCGCCAGGACCAGACCTGGGTGGAGCGCATGAAATCGCTGCCGCATACGGTGGTCGACGTGTTCGGTCCCGGCGAGCTCTCCGA
>VBDA01000118.1:357-5325 GCA_005883655.1 Betaproteobacteria bacterium
CTCGACGATCTCAGGGTGCGGCAGGCGATCGCCTACGGCGTGAACCGGGCCGACCTCGTGAAGTTCAAAGGCGCGTTGACGGCACGGGAAGCGGTGTCGATTATTCCGCACGATTACCTCGGCACCGACGAGCATGCGCCGCTCTATCCTTACGACCCCGCGAAGGCGAAGCAGCTGCTGACGGACGCCGGCTATCCCAACGGCGTCAAGATCACCGTGATCCAGACCTCGCTTCCCAGCATGCTCAACACCATGCAGATCGTGCAGGCACAGCTCAAAAAGGTCGGCATCGACTGGCAGCTGGAGGTGGTCGATCATCCGACCTTCCATGCCCAGATTCGCAAGGATCTCAGCATGGCGGTCATGTACGCCGCGGCGCGCCTGCCGGTCGCCGACGTATACCTGACCCAGTTCTTCCACTCGCGCAGCATCGTCGGCACGCCGACCGCGGTCACCAACTTCTCCCATTGCGGCATTGCCGATCAGGAGATCGACGGCGCCCGCCAGACCGCCGACCTCGCCAAGCAGAAAGCGCTGTGGAAAGAGGCGCAGGACAAGCTCATCAAAGAGGTGTGCGCGGTCCCTCTCTACGAACAGCTCCAGGTCTGGGCGCACCGGGATAAACTCGACTACGGCTACAAGCTCGACGCGTCACTTACGCTCGGCCCGATCATCAACGAGCAGAGTACGCTGCAGTAGCCTTAAGCCGGCTCGCCGGCCGGGACGCCCATGTGATCGCCGTCCGGACCGCGCGGTAATGCTGCCGTACATCGTCAAGCGGCTGCTGGTCGCGGTACCGACGCTGCTGGCGGTGCTGACGGTGGTGTTCTTTTTCGTCCGCATCGCCCCCGGAGATCCTGCTTTCATTATCCTGGGCGATCAGGCGAGTCCTCAAGCGCTCGCCGCGGTGCGGCACGAGCTCGGCCTCGACCAGCCGATGGCGGTCCAGTATGTTGACTTCATGTCGACGGTGCTCAAGGGGGACCTCGGCACGTCGCTGGTGACGCATCGATCGGTCTGGGGCGAGATTGCGAACGTCCTCCCCTATACCATCGAGCTCACGCTGAGCGCGCTGGTGATCGGTGTCGTGATCGGGCTGCCGCTTGGTGTCGCCGCCGCACGCCACCGCAATGAGGCGCTCGACTATGCCGCACGCTTGTTCTCGCTTGCCGGCCTGTCGTTTCCCGCGTTCGTGTCGGCGATCATGCTGCTGCTCGCCTTCGCGATAGAGCTCCACTGGTTCCCGGTGATCAGCGAAGGCCGGCCCGGCGATCCCTGGAGTCGCGTCAACGCGCTGGTGCTGCCGGCGGTCAATTTGGGCCTCATCATGGTGGCCTACGTCATGCGCGTCACGCGTTCTAGCATGCTGGGCGTCCTGGGCGAGGATTACATCCGTACGGCGCGGTCGAAGGGCGTGCCGGCGCGGGTGGTGATCTGGCGGCACGCGCTCGGCAACGCGATGATCCCGGTGGTGACTGTGGTTGGCCTCTATCTCGGCGTGCTCATCGGCAACTCGGTGCTGACCGAGATCGTGTTCAATCGGCCGGGGCTCGGCAAGCTGATCGTCAACTCGCTCAATCAGCGCGACTACACCATGCTCGAAGGCCTGATGGTCATCTACGCCTTCTTCATCGTCATCGCCAACCTGCTGACCGACCTCACCTACGGGCTGGTGGATCCGCGGGTCAGCCAGCGATGAGCGTAATCGCGGTCGCGACGGGACGCGGAGCCTGGGCGCGCCTGGGAGCGGGCATCCGCCACCACAAGATGGCGTCATTCGGTGCAGGCATCGTCATCCTCATGGTTTTGAGCGCCCTGCTTGCACCGTGGCTCGCGCCGCACGACCCGCTCGAGCAGGACGTGCTGCTGCGGCTTGCGTCGCCGAGCGCGGACTTCCCGCTGGGCAACGATTCCTTCGGGCGCGACATCCTCGCGCGCATACTCTGGGGCGGCCGCGTGTCGCTCTACGTAAGCACGCTCTCGGTGCTCATCGCGATCTTTGTCGGCGGCGCGCTCGGCATCCTTGCCGGCTACATCGGCGGGCTGTTCGACCGGGTACTCATGGCGGCGATGGACGTGCTGCTATCGTTTCCCACGCTGGTCATGGGACTGCTGGTGGTCGCCATGATGGGGCCGACAGTCGGCAACCTGATTCTCGCGATCACGCTGACCGCGGTCGCACCCTTCGCGCGCATCGCGCGCGCGCCGACCCTCACCGTCAAGGAGCGCGACTTCGTCGAGGCCGGCCGCGCGCTGGGTTTCTCGCATCTGCGCATCATGGTCGTTCACATTTTGCCCAACGTGCTGGACGATATCCTGGTCATGGGGGCGCTGTGGCTGGCGACCGCGATCCGAACCGAGGCGTCGCTCTCCTTCATCGGTCTCGGCGTGCGGCCGCCTACCGCATCCTGGGGCGGGATGATCCGCGAGGGCTTCGAGAACATCCTCGATGCGCCGTGGCTGGCGATCTTCCCGAGCATCGCGATCCTCGTCGTCATGTTCGGCCTCAACATGTTGGGAGATGGTCTTCGCGACACCTCCGATCCGAGGCTTCGTCATGAGTGAGGCGGGAGAGCTTCCTCTCGCAGTCGACGGTCTCACCACCGCGTTTCGCGTCGAAGGGCGCTGGTATGACGCGATCCGGGATGTGAGTTTTTCGGTTGCCCGTAACGAGACTCTGGCGCTGGTCGGCGAATCCGGATGCGGAAAGAGCATCACCGCGCTCTCGATCATGGGCCTGGTGCCCAAGGCAAACGGGCGCATCACCGCCGGCCGCGTGCTCCTCGACGGGCGCGACCTGGTGCCACTCGACGAAACGGAGATGGAGAAGATCCGCGGCAACGCGATCTCGATGATCTTCCAGGAACCGATGACCTCGCTCAATCCCGTGCTGCCGATCGGGTTCCAGGTCGCGGAGGCGCTGCGTTACCACACTGCGCTCACTGGAGAAGCAGCGCGGGCGCGGGCCCTCGCACTCCTCGAGCACGTAAAGGTTCCCTCCGCCGCGCGTCGTTTCGACGATTACCCGCACCAGTTCAGCGGCGGCATGCGCCAGCGAGTCATGATCGCGATTGCGCTCGCCTGCAGCCCGCAGATCATTCTCGCCGACGAACCGACCACCGCGCTCGACGTGACCATACAGGCGCAGGTACTGGCGCTGCTCGCGGAGCTCAAGTCCGAGACCGGCATGGCGATGATCTTCATCACCCACAATCTCGGCGTCGTCGCCTCGATCGCCGATCGGGTCGCGGTCATGTATGCCGGCGACTTGATCGAGATCGCGCCGGTCGAGGAGCTGTTCGAGCACCCGATGCATCCCTATACCGAGGCGCTGCTGTCCTCGATCCCGCGAGTCGATCGCGACGCAGGCGATCTGAAGCCAATCGCAGGGCAGGTGCCGCCAATCACCGCGATGCCTTCCGGATGCCGCTACGCCGACCGCTGCCCCTTGCGCGTGCCGCGCTGCGCAACGATGCCGCCGCTGGTTGGACTTGCGGTAGACCCCAACCACCAGGTGCGCTGCTGGGTGCGCGCCGCCGACGAAAGCGTAAGTGCGTGACAACGCCGCTGCTCGACGTTCGCAATCTCAGCAAGACGTTTGTGGCTCGGCGCGGCTTCATGGGCGGCGAAAGCGCTGTCGTGCATGCGGTGAGCGATGTGTCGTTCTCGGTGGCGGCAGGCGAAGCCTTCGGGCTCGTCGGCGAGTCCGGATGCGGCAAATCCACCACCGGCCGCGCAATACTGCGGCTGGTCGAGCCCGATTCCGGCGCCGTGCTGCTCAAGGGCGAAGACGTGCTTGCAGCCAACCCACGCCGCCTGCGCGCGTTGCGCCGTCGAATGCAGATCGTATTCCAGGATCCCTATTCCTCGCTCAATCCGCGCCGTACGATCGGTCAGACGCTGACCGAGCCGATGGCAGTCCACGGCCTGGGCTCGGCGCGGAAAATTCTCGAGGCGGTGCGCATGGTCCTCGCCGAGGTCGGCATGCCGATCGATGCCGCCAACAAGTATCCGCACGAATTCAGCGGCGGCCAGCGCCAGCGCATCGGCATCGCCCGCGCCCTGGTGCTGCGGCCGGAGCTCATCGTCGCCGACGAGCCGGTGTCCGCGCTGGACGTCTCGATCCAGGCGCAAATCCTTGTCCTGTTGCGCGGCTTGCAGCAGCGACACAACTTAAGCTTCGTCCTTATCTCCCATGATCTCGGCGTCGTCCGCCATTTCTGCAGCACGGTCTCGGTCATGTATCTGGGCCGCATCGTCGAGCGCGGGCCGGTGCCGGCGATCTTCGACGAGCCGCTGCATCCCTACACCCGCGCGCTTCGCAATGCCTCGCCCGTTCCCGATCCCAAGGCCAAGGTCATCATGGGCAAGCTCGAGGGCGAGGTAGCGTCCGCGCTGTCGCCGCCCAGCGGCTGCCACTTCCATCCGCGCTGTCCGCACGTCATGGAGATCTGCCGTGGCGTCTATCCGAGCTGGGTGCAAGTGGCTCCGGACCGAGGCGTTGCCTGTCACCTCTATCCTGCGGGCATCGGATCGACCGTGAGCGCCGCCGCCGCACCGGGTCGCTGAACGTCGTGCAGGCCGATCAGCGCCGGCACTCCGCCCAGACGAAAGGCTTCATCCGCGCGTGATCGAGCTCGACGCCGAAGCCCGGTCGATCCGGGATCGTGAGGTAACCGCCTTTGACCTCGAGCTCGGGTGCACGATCGACGATGGCGTAGTGTTCGGGCACGCGATAAGGATAGAGCTCCTGGATCAGCAGATTGGTCAGCGTAGCGTCGAGTTGCAGCGTCGCCGCGGTGCAGATCGGCCCGGCGCACAAATGGGGTGCAACGCGAAGATTGAATGCCTCGGCCATGGCGGCGATTTTCTTGACCTCGAACAGGCCGCCGGCAGTGCCGACGTCCGGCTGCAGAATGTGCGCCGCCCGCAGCTCGAGCAGGCGGCGAAAATCGTAGCGGGTATACA
>VBDA01000118.1:5432-5736 GCA_005883655.1 Betaproteobacteria bacterium
TGGTCAGCTCGCCACTCATATCGAGCATGAGATCGACCGACGGTCCGATCGCCTGTCGAACAGCGTGCACGCGCGCCACCGCCAACTCGACAGCCGCGCGGTCGATCGATCGCTGCGAGACGTGGCGAATCATCCCGTGCGGGTTGTCCGAGATGGGATTGGCGAGTGGATAGAGCTTCAGCGCTGTGTAGCCGTCGCGGAGCACGCGCTCGGCGGCGCGGGCAAACTCGTCGGGCGTCTGGGCACGAAAGGACCATCCGTTGGCATAGACGCGCACGCGATCGCGGCACTTGCCGCCGAGCAA
>VBDA01000119.1 GCA_005883655.1 Betaproteobacteria bacterium
CGATCACCTTGTCGAACGGCGCGTATTCCGCCCAGCCATGATAGCCGTTGCCAATCCTGAGCTCGATGTTGAGGTAGCCCAAACGGCTGAGTCGTTGCCTCGCCTGCACCGAGAGCTCTTCGATGACTTCAATGCTGTACACCTTTCGCGCCAGCGCCGCGGCGATTGCCGCCTGATATCCGAGCCCGGTGCCAATTTCGAGCACCGTGTCATTCGGTTGGATATCGAGCAAGTCGGTCATCAACGCGACGATAAAAGGCTGCGAGATCGTCTTGTCGAAGCCGATCGGAAGCGGTGAATTGGCGTAGGCATACGGCTGAAGCTCGATGGGCACAAAGGCGTGACGCGGCACCTTGTCCATGGCCTCTATTACCCGCCCGGCAAGGGCTGCTTTGCCGATTCGCGCGCTCACATAGATCGCCGAGGCGGCAATCTCCGCGATCATATGTTGGCGCAGGGGCGCGAAAGCATCTGCATTCATAGTGGCATCCGTGACAGTAAACGAACCATCGACTCAGCGGATTTCAACGGCGCCGTTCACCGTGACGTGAAGCTCTTCGTTCTGCACGGTAAGGTCATTCAATTTCAGCGCGCGCACGGCGATTGCGTAGGGAGCTGTCTTATCCGGGGCCGTCAGCGCCCGAACCGCTTCGAGGAGGTCGACGCGCAACCGTGAGAGCGAATTGGCGCCAATCAGGTTTTGCAAGGCCGCAGCCACCATCGGCTTGTCCGCGCTTTCCAGGCGCACATCTTCCAGGGCAGCTTCCTGCAAGCGCAGGACAGGCCGGGCCGAGAGCATGATCGCGCTGGGTTCTGTTGTCGACTTGCAAACTCCCCCGATCAGTGCGCCGATCCGACCGGCAAAATGCGCTCCGACATAAACGCGGCCCTGCTTGAACGATACGGTAGGGTTCTCCAGATACGGATCATTGCAACGGTCAGGTCGGCGCAGGTAATAGCGCCCCCGGTCCTTGAAGAGTTGCGCCTTCAGGGCTTTTACGACCACTGATGCGTGCACCACGAGGTCAAGGGCGTCCGCGCTCGACGCTGCAAGGGCGAACGTCGACGCGAAGAGCAAGATCACCACTCCAAGTTTCGAGAGCAGCCGTGTCACAGGCATTCCTTCACAAGATTACGGACATTTGTCCAGGAATGGTGCGCTTTCATTGACGCCAAGTCGATTGCCCTATTGCGTGTTTGCGACGCTCACACCTACTGCTCCGCCTTCACACATCGAGAAATTTGGCCGCCTCCCCGGGCGTGCTCCCGACCGGCTCGATGCCGATGGTCTCGAAGCGACCCTTGATGTCGGCGGAAGTCACAGCCTTAGCGGTTTCGGCAGCCATCCGGTTGACGATGTCTTTCGGCGTGCTGGCGGGAGCGAGGAACAGGACCCAGGTCGAGCCTTCGATCGGCGGGCCACCGGCCTCGGCTATGGTTGGCACTTCGGCCGCACCGGCCACGCGCTTGGCGGAAAACATGGCCAGTGCCTTGATCTTGCCGCCGCGCACCTGCGGCATCAGCGTGCTCGGCACATCGACCAGAATCTGGATGCTGCCACCCATCAGGTCTTGCAGCGCCGGCGCCGTTCCCTTGTATGGCACATGCACCATATCCACGCCTGCCGTCTGCTTGAACAGCTCGGTGGTCAGGTGTGCCGCCGCACCGACGCCTGAGGAGCCGAAGGAAATCTTGCCGGGGTTGGCCTTGGCATAGGCGATCAATTCCTTGACGTCTTTCGCCGGCAGATCGTTGTTCGCGGTCATGATCAGCGGTGCGATGCCCACCAGCGACATCGGAGCGAAGCTTTTCACCGTATCGAAGGGCAGCTTGCCGGCATAGAGCGTGGCGTTGGCCGCGTGCGCGGCGATCACAGTGACGAAGGTGTAACCGTCAGGCGCTGCCTTGGCCGCGAGGTCGGCGCCGAGGATGGAGTTGGCACCGGGCTTGTTCTCGACGACTATGGTCCAGCCCGTCTGCTCCTGCACCTTTTGCAGGACCATCCGCGTCGCATTGTCGGTGATGCCGCCGGGCGGATACGGAACGATCCATCGGATCGGCTTGGCCGGCCACGCAGTGCCTTGTGCCTGTAACGCAGTCGAGCCGAGCAGAATGAGTGCGGCGAGCGCGAGTCTGAACAGTTGCATGGTGGTTCCTCCTGCCTGTTGTCCTGGTGCAAGTGTTGGACCGAACAGCGGTCGGCAAAGCTTCTCGTTATAAGCCATCGCGTCACGATCGAGGCGGCCAAACTTTACCGGGCTTTGTCCAGCGCAGGGCGATCGTCACTGCGACGAAGTAGCACAGAAGGCCGACGGTGAGCGTGGTCGGCTGCCCGTGATGAACGGAGATAAGAGGCGCGAGCGACGCGGCGGTGACGGAGGCGAATCCGTTGATGGCCCAGGCCCAGGGTATCCAGCGCGGCTGGTCGGCGAACTGGCGCAGAGCCCAGGGAAACGGACGGCCCATGGCCCAGGCAAGCGGAACGATCAGCATGATTATGAGCGTGAGCCGCAGAGTCATCGGTGGTTCGAGCAGCATATCGGGGGCGAGCCACAGCGCCGTCGCGGCAATCACGAATCCGATTGCGATCACGGCAAACATGCGCAACGCCACACGGCGCGTCCTCGCTTCGGGCGCCATGGCGCTGCCGGCGCCGGAGCCGATGAGAAAGATCGCGAACACGATGGACGCCGCAAGCACGGGGGTGCCGGTGAACAGGATTACGCGCTCGAGCACGGCGATCTCGATCAACAGGTAACCCAAGCCCAGCATCGTGAAATAAGCGGCGACGCTGAGACGCGACAGCGGCGGCAGAATAGCGGGCAGCCGGCCGAGCGGCGCGAGGATCAGCAGGAACGCGAGCAACATGACCAAAGCCACCGTACCAGCGGAAAAAATGAGCGACCAGTCGAGGTAGGCCATGGCGCGCGGCCCCATGGTGGCGACGAGATGCGGTGCCCGTTCCCACAGCAGCGAGCGCCAGAGATACGGCCGATCCAGGCGCGCCGAATCGGTGGTGAACCAGGTCGCGTCATCCGGCAGCGTGGCCTCACCGGTCAGGATCGCACGCGCGGTTTCGAAAAAGATCGGCGCTTCGAGCTTGTGATAGCGATTGAGCTCCTGGCCGGTTACATCCGGCAGCCAGTCGAAATCGAATTGCCATTGCTGTGCGAATGCGCGCAGCGCCGTGCTGTCCGCTTTGTTCAGTGGCAGGTTAGCGACGAGCAGCAGATGGGTTTGCAGGCCGCGGAGGGCGGCCACATGTGCCCCCGGTGCCGCGGCGCCGTGCCGGACGAGCGCCTGTTTGATCGTGACAAGCATACGTGGCAGATGGCGCGGCGGCTGCTGCAACCGCAGTGGGATGACGAGCAGGCCGTCCGGCGCAAGACGTTGCAGAGCGAGCGCTAGCCCTTCCACAGTAAACACATATTCTTCCGTGGCAGCATCGCCGCCGTTGTAGGCTTGATCCGCCGCGATGAGGTTATAGCGCGCTGTGGTGATGGCAAGATGGCGATACGGCTGGTCGGCAATAAGGGTGAAGCGCGGCGGTCGTGCGCCGCGTTGGCGCGCGAGATCGAGCACACGCTGATCCGGCTCTATCCAGGTGATAGTATTGCCCGCGCCCGCGAGCATGGGTGACTGCCAGGCGCTAGCGCCAAGGACGAGCGCCGCGCCGTGCGGGCGCAGCACAAAGGGCAGGCCCGCAAGCGAGGCTGGCGCATGCTTCACGTCGAACGGAAATTCACGGGGCAACGGCACTTCGGCGTCGCTGCCGATGATGGCCACATCCATCACCGGAACTGACTGTGGCCAAGCGAGGCTCAGGCCCGGGGCGTAACGCAGGCTCTCCGAGCGCAGCAATGTGAGCTGTCCGATCAGCCCAGGTTGGACGGCCAGCACCTGGGCATCGGGCAAGTCCTGCACGCGCGCAAGTGCCTTGAAGTCGGACATCGCGGGCGCCGGCGGTCGCCAGGTAAAGGGCACCGCCAACAGCAAGGCGATCAGGCATAAGCCTGCGGCCAGTCTTTGCCGTTGCGCGAGCGCGACACCGGTGCCCACTAACAGGAGCAGCAACGCCACGAGAGCGAGCGCGGCGGCAATGGACGCGAAGGTGAGCAGCAGGCTAGCGGCAACACTGCCAACGCCGGAGCCGAGCAGGTTGACGGCATAAAGCTTGCGGGAGTGGCGCGGCCAGCGGATGAACACTTGGCCGATCGCGAGGCCGGCGCCGTAGAACGGCAGGAACGCCACGACGTCCACCAGGAGCAGCTTGCCGAGCTCGCGCGCATCCCAGGCTGCGAATATCGGGCGCAGAGCGACATGGGCCTGCAAGCCGAGCACGATGTACAGGCCGAG
The DNA here is from genome assembly GCA_005883655.1 of Betaproteobacteria bacterium. Lineage (GTDB taxonomy): Bacteria > Pseudomonadota > Gammaproteobacteria > Burkholderiales > Casimicrobiaceae > PALSA-1003. Next base: position 4,357 of record VBDA01000119.1, read on the forward strand.
CGCGGCCGTCAGGAGGCCACCAAGAAACCAGCCGTCACCCCAACGCTCCGGTCGAGCGCCGAGCAAGGCGAGCGTGGTGCCGGCGGCGCCTAGTCCCAGCAGCGCGAGCGCAATGGCAAAGCCGGCAAAGTAATGCCAGTGGCTGAACTCAAACAGCCGCAGCAGCAGGATTTCGAATGCGAGCGTTGCGGCCGACAAGCCGAACAACTCCGCAAGATGGAGCCAAGAGGGTTGGTCGGCGGCGGAAGGCATCCGCCGATCAACGTTCACGCGTCAAGGGGACGAAACGCACCGGTATCAAGTTGCGGGTAGTGAGCTTGCTGTCCTTGTCCTTTTCGATCAGCAGGAGATTTTGCGTCCAGGCTGTCTCGCCGACCGGTATCGCCATCCGGCCGCCAGGCTTGAGCTGCGCGACCAACGGAGGCGGCACGTGAGTAGCAGCGGCGGTGACAACGATAGCGTCGTACGGCGCGGCGCTTTCCATGCCGAAGTAACCGTCTCCGTGCAGCACGGTAACGTTGCGGTAACCAAGCCCCTCGAGCCGTTTGGCAGCGGCCTGCGCGAGCGGCTTGATGATTTCGATACTGACGACCTCCTTTGTGAGCTCCGCGAGAATCGCCGCCTGATAGCCTGAGCCCGTGCCGATTTCCAGCACACGATCGCCGGGCTCGAGGCGCAATATCTCGGTCATGTAGGCGACGATATAGGGCTGGGAAATGGTCTGCCCGTGGCCGATCGGCAAGGGTCCGTCTTCGTAAGCTGCTCGAAGCTGGTCCGTCGGCACGAATTCATGGCGCGGCACGCGGCCCATGGTCGCAAGCACAGCCTCATTGCGGACACCACGAGACGCGATCTGTGTGCGCACCATGGCGGCGCGGTCATCTCGCGATCGGCGATCCTCGTCCAGGACGGGGCGCCGCGTATTCTTTTGGCTTGCCTCGCCCTGCAGCAGCACCTCGGCCGGCGACACCGCAGACACTTGGCTGGCAAGCGCGCCGGCAAACGTCAGCGCGAGCAAATACGCTATGGCAGCGCGACGGTTGGACCGGATTGCAATCATGGCGCAGATCAACAGTTGGTAAGGGTCGCTATCGAATGGCCAACCAATTATGCGCCAGCGTCGAGACTGAAAGGGAGCTACGTCGTCCGGCGAAATGCTGCTTTCAGCTACCTTGGAAAGGCACGCCGACAGGAGACACGTGACACGCCTTGAATATGTGCCCGCGAATTATGTCCTACAACGGTCCATCGGTTTGCCTACACGTAAATCAGCAATGAGCCGATTTCGAACGAGACCGCCTGCGGGGAAAAATTCCCACCTCACTGGAACCCGACGTGGATACTTGATGGTCCCACCCTGCCCTCGCTGCGGATCGCCTTTAATACGCGTTCGACGGAGAGCAATCGATCGTTTAATCTCGCTCGCCTACCCGGTGCATCGCTATCAGTGCCCGTTAATTGAGTGCTATTGGCGAGGGAATCGTCGCAAGGTCCGACGCC
>VBDA01000120.1 GCA_005883655.1 Betaproteobacteria bacterium
TTTCGTCAAAAGACATTGGATTCCCGCTCGGTTAACAAAATGAGCGGGAATGACGATCGAGGTGGTCAGCGGCGCCTTTGCATGCGCGCGGTCCGACGCATCAGGTCGCGACTCGGCGCCGGCTGCCAGCGCGACAGGAGCATATCGGCGGCCGGTGCGTCATTGCAGACTAGCACCATGTCGCAGCCCGCCGTCAGCGCGGCATCGGCGCGCGTTATGACGTCTCCAGCAAAGCCGGCACCGGCCATCGACAGATCGTCGCTGAAAATCATCCCGTCGAAACCCATCCGCTCGCGCAAGATCGTGCGCAGCCAGACGTCCGAGAATCCCGCCGGCCGCGGATCGATCGCCGGATAAACGACGTGCCCCGGCATGATCCCCTCGAGCCCATCGCCGATGAGCGCGCGAAAAGGCAACAGGTCGTCGTTTTCCAGCAGCGCGAGCGCGCGGTCGTCGACCGGCGTCTCGGTGTGCGAGTCGGCGGTAACGAAACCATGGCCGGGAAAGTGCTTCCCCACCGCGGCCATGCCGCCGGCGCGGAGTCCCCGGCAAAGTGCACCGGCGAGCTCTGCCACCGCGACGGGATTGCGATGGAAGGCGCGATCTCCGATCACCCAGCTTTGCCCGTGATCGAGGTCCAGGACCGGCGTAAAGCTGAAATCGACGCCCTGTGCCGCGAGCTCGGATGCAATGGTCCGACCCCGGCGTTCGGCTTCGTCGGTCGCCCCGGGAGCATCGTGATCCCAACGCTGGCCGAGCGTGCGCATCGGCGGAATCTCGGTAAATCCGTCCCGAAAACGCTGAACCCGTCCCCCTTCATGATCGACCGCGATCAGCAGCGGTGGATCGCGCAGGGCGAGGATCGCACCCGTAAGAGCAGCGAGCTGCCGCAGCGACGCATAGTTGCGCGCGAACAGGATGATGCCGCCCACCGATGGATGAAGAAGACGCTCGCGATCTTCGGCGGTGAGCTCGGTGCCGGCGATGTCGAGCATCACCGGGCCGCGTGGAAGCGGGGTCATCGAATGCGAGGCGATCGAGGTCGGCCTGAAGGCGTCACGGCGCGTCAGTCGAAGCGCACCGCGGCTTCGCGAATCAACGCCTTCATCTGCCGCACGGCTTCGCGCAGGCCGACAAACAGCGAGCGGCTGACGATGGCGTGGCCGATATGCAGCTCGCCCACGCCGGGAAGCGAGGCTACGGGCTGGACGTTGAAGTAGTTGAGCGCGTGTCCGGCGTTGAAGCGCATGCCGAGCGCGCGAACTGCCGCGCCGGCGTCACGGATCTTGGTGATCTCGGTGACCACCGCGGCGCTTTCGCGATCCCGCCCCTTGGCGTGAAACGCATGCGCATACGGGCCGGTATGAATCTCGCAGACCTTGGCGCCGATCCGCGCCGCGGCATCGACCTGCTCGGGCAACGCATCGATGAAGACACTGGTCATGATCCGTGCGTCGGCGAGCTTTGCCACCACCGATTTCAGGCGCGCCACCTGCCCTGCAACGTCGAGACCGCCTTCGGTCGTGATTTCCTCCCGCCCCTCGGGCACCAGCATCGCCATTTCCGGCTTGAGCGCGCACGCGATCTCGACCATTTCGTCGGTCGCCGCCATTTCGAGGTTGAGCTTGATGTGCACCAGCTCGCGCAAACGGCGCACATCGTGGTCCTGGATGTGGCGCCTGTCCTCACGCAGATGAACCGTGATGCCATCCGCGCCGCCCAGGTGCGCCTCCACCGCCGCCCACACCGGGTCGGGCTCGTAGGTGCGCCGCGCCTGACGCAGCGTGGCAACGTGGTCGATATTGACGCCCAGCTCGATCATGAATCATCGTCCTCGTCGGCTATCTCGTCGAGCGCCTGAATATCGCGTACGACGCGCCGGCTGAATATGGTCCGGCGCTCGAGATAATGGTCGAGCACCTCGCGCATCAGGCGTTTGGCTTCGACGGCGGCGTCCGGCGCGCTGAAGTCCTGCTGCGCGAGTGCCAGCAATGTGGTGCCGCGAACCAGCGGATATCGCCGCTCGGGCTCCGACGCGAGCGTGCGCGGTCCGCGATCGAAGGCGTAATAGTACCGTGCGCCAGGATCGACCGGCAGCCCGCTATCGACCTCGTGCGTGAGCGGCAGCGCGTAGCCGAGCTGGGCGAGGAGCTGAACCTCGAACTGGCGCAGTGCCGGGGCCTGCTCAGCGCCGGCGGCGAGCTTGGAGAGCGTGCTCTGGTAGTCGCGAAAGAGCTGCGGATGAGCATCTTCGCGCGGCAGCATCTTGAGCAGCAGCTCATTGAGATAGAAACCGCAGAGCAAGGCCGAGCCCGCGACCAGAGGCAAACCGCCGCGCCATTCGGCCCGGGTCAGGGTCTTGATCTCGCCCGCGCCCGCCCACGAAAGGGTCAGCGGCTGGAATGCCTGCAAGACTCCGCGCAATTCGGAGCGCGGACGTTTTGCGCCACGCGCCACCAAGGCAACGCGGCCGTAGTCCGCGGTGAGCGCCTCGACGATGAGGCTCGTTTCGCGGTAGGGATGCGCATGCAGCACGAAAGCCGGCTGATCTTCGCGCCGTTCGCGCGCCTGCTTCATCGTGAATGCTTCATCGTCAATACCCGAGCTGGTCGAGCATGCGCTTGTCGTCGGCCCAGCCGCTTTTCACGCGCACCCAGACTTCGAGAAAAACCCTGCCGCCGAACAGGCGCTCCATGTCGCGGCGCGCGGCAGTGGCCATCGCTTTCATGCGCAGGCCGCCCTCGCCGACCAGCATCGCACGATGGCTCGCCTTGTCGACGTAGACGGTGGCGTGAATACGGCGAAGGTCGCCCGCATGCTCGAACGAGTCGATGCCGACGCTGGTCGAGTACGGGACTTCCTCTCCGAGGGCGCGAAAGATTTTCTCGCGGATGTACTCCGAGGCCAAAAAACGTTCGTCGCGATCGGTGATCTCGTCGTCGGCATAGCGCGCGTCGCCGGCGGGCAAACGCGCGAAGATCTCTGAGCGCAAGTCGTCGAGCTGCCAATTCTTGTCGGCGCTGATCGGGACGATCGCGGCAAAGTCGCGGGTCGAGGAGAGCTGCGCGAAATAGGGCAACAGCGACGACTTGTCCTTCAAGCGATCGACCTTGTTGACCGCGGCAATGACCGGCACCGCGCTCGGCAGCAGCGCCAGCACGGCCAGATCGGCGTCGGTCAGCCGTCCGGCTTCCAGCACTACGACGATGACATCGATCTCGCGCAGGCTTTCGCGGACCGCGCGATTCATTCGATCGCTCAGGAGCGATCCATGCAGCGTCTGATATCCGGGCGTATCGACAAAAATGCATTGTCCTTCCGGCGTGGTCAGAATGCCCAGCACGCGGTGCCTGGTCGTCTGCGGCTTTTTCGAGGTGATGCTGATCCGCGCGCCTACCAACGCATTGAGCAGCGTCGACTTGCCGACGTTGGGACGCCCGACGATCGCCACCTGACCGCAGCGAAATGCGCGTCCGGAAGCCGCATCGCCGGACACGCGGGTCGGCACACGATCAGCCGTGGGCCGCTTGCTCATAAGCGACAGCGGCAGCGGCTTGTTCGGCGGAGCGCCGGCTCGCGCCGGCACCAGTCGCTTCGATACCGAGAGCCGGGATGCGGCATACGACTTCGAACGTCTGCAGGTGCGCCTCCCCTTTCACGTTCACGATCGCGTATTCGGGCACCGGTAAATGCTTTCCCTGCAGCAACTCCTGCAGCCGCGTCTTCGGGTCTTTGGCGAGCTCGTTCGGGTCGAGGCAGTCCAGCTCGGGCTCGTACACGCGAACCACCGCCTCCTGCGCGGCGTCGAATCCTGCGTCGAGCAGGATCGCACCGAACAGCGCTTCCAGCGTGTCGGCGAGGATCGACGGCCTGCTTGCGCCGCCGCTTTTCAGCTCGCCCTCGCCCAATCGAACCGATTTGCCGAGATCGAGCGAAAGTGCCAGCCGATGCAGCGTCTCCTTATTGACCAGGTTGGCGCGCACCCGGGACAGGTCTCCCTCCGGGATCTGCGGGAAGCGACGGTATAGGCAAAGTGCGATAGCGCAATTGAGCACGCTGTCGCCGATGAATTCGAGACGCTCGTTGTGTTCGGCGCCGAAGCTGCGGTGGGTCAAAGCCTGGCGCAGCAGCTCCGGTTGCCGGAAATCGTGACCGAGCGCAGGGAGCCGGTCGCTGGACATCGAGATAAACGCGTCTATCTGGTTGCCGTGGCCTCGAATTCGAGCAGCAAGCTCACATTGCCGACGAGGTGTAGCGTCTTGGTCCAGCTCGCGCTCAAGGTAATCTGATTGCCGATTTTCTGGAGCTCTATGTCGTTAGGGCTCACCGATTCGATGTAATCGGCGCTTGAGCGGCGGTCAAAACCGCGGCGCACCTCAGCCAGGGTGATCGCCCCGCCTTGCGTCGAATCCAGGACTTGCACGAGTATCTTTTTCACCGTGAAATATTCGATATATGAGGGCACGGTGCGAAACCCGATCATTAGCGCCCCCACCACGACAATGGCGGTGAAGATGAACCCCGTTATGGTGAAGCCCCGCTGCCGTTGTCGATTGCGCATTTTCTATCCCCTCAACGAATGCTGTTGCCAACGCGCTTGAACGCCAGGCTGCTGATGTCGTCCCAGTTGAACCAGATGAAAAACGCCTTGCCCCGGATGTGATCGTCGGGAACGAAGCCCCAATAGCGGCTGTCGTCGCTATTGTCCCGGTTGTCGCCCATCATGAAATAACTGCCGGCGGGCACCTTGCAGGTAAATCCTCGGTCATTGTAAACACAGTTCTCGCGGCCGGGGAATTGGCGCACGTTGTGCGGATAGACCGGCTGCATGGCGGGGTTCTGGGCGATTGTATGCTCGCGCGCGCCGACCCGCTCCAGAAATCGCTCCG
>VBDA01000121.1 GCA_005883655.1 Betaproteobacteria bacterium
CGGGAACATGCTCGCCGGATCCCGGGTGATCGAGGACACGGCCCAGGCCTACGACGCCGGGCGCGGCCTTCCTTTCGCCGAGCGCCTGATGGCGGCGATGATTGCGGGCGAGGCCGCCGGCGGCGACAAGCGCGGCAAGCAGGCCGTCGCGCTCCTGATCTGCACCACCGAGGCATATCCCTTCCTCGACCTGCGAGTCGATGATCATCCGGAGCCGCTCAAGGAATTGCAACGGCTTTATCTCAAGAGCCTCGAGCGCTATCAACCGTTCGTCGCATGCCTCCCCGGCCGTGCACGGCCGGCCGGGGTCACCGACCGCGCTTCGATCGAGGCACAGATCCTCACCTTTCACGCCGCCCGGATGCATCGCGAGCAATGAGCGCGTTGCTCGATGTTCGCGCGCTCAAGACGTTCTTTCAGGTCGAGGGCGGAGAATTCCCCGCCGTCGATGGAATCAGCTTTTCCATCGATCCGGGACGAACGCTCGGCATCGTCGGCGAGTCCGGTTGCGGCAAGAGCGTGACAGCACTGTCGATCATGGGACTGGTGCCGCGCCCGCCCGGGCGGATCGCCGGCGGCGAGATCCTGTTCGATGGCGTCGATCTTCTGCAGCTTTCGGCGGCCGCCTTGCGAGAGCTGCGGGGGAATCGCATCTCGATGATCTTCCAGGAGCCGATGACCTCGCTCAACCCGGTGCTGACGGTGGGCGAGCAGATAACCGAAGGCATCCTGCGTCATCGGACGATGAGCCGGGACGCGGCCAAGGAGCTGGCGATCGAGATGCTCCGCATGGTTCACATTTCATCGCCCGATGAGCGCTTCGGCGATTATCCGCACCGGCTTTCGGGCGGCATGCGGCAGCGAGTGATGGTCGCGATGGCGCTCGCGTGCAAGCCGAAGCTTCTGATCGCCGATGAGCCCACGACCGCGCTCGATGTGACCATTCAGGCGCAGATACTCGACCTGATGCGCACGCTGCGCGAGGAGACCGGCACCGCGATCATTCTCATCACCCACGATCTCGGTGTCGTCGCCGAGCTCGCCGACGATGTGGCGGTGATGTACGCCGGCCGCATCGTCGAGCGCGCCACCGTGGCAGCACTCTTCGCCGAGCCGCAGCATCCGTACACCGTCGGGCTGCTGGGCTCGATACCCAGGCTCGACATCGAACAGGATCGGCTCGCCGCGATCGAAGGCCAGGTGCCCAACCCCCTCGCTCCCGTGACTGGCTGCCGTTTCCATCCGCGCTGCCCGTTCGTGATCGAGCGTTGCCGGCACGAGGACCCGCCGCTCATCGACCTCGGCAACGGACACGAGTCGGCGTGCTGGCGGGCACCGTTGCACGAGAACATGGCGACGCCGGAATGATCCAGAGCGCCGACGGCGCGTTGCTGCGCGTGGAAGATCTCGTCAAGCACTTTCCGGTGAAGAAGGGCCTTTTCGGGCGCAGTACAGGCGCCGTCCAGGCGGTCGACGGCATCAGCTTCGAGCTCGCTCGCGGCGAAACACTGGCGCTGGTTGGCGAATCGGGCTGCGGCAAGTCAACGACCGGCAGGCTGTTGCTGCGATTGATAGAACCCACGTCGGGCAAGGTCTGGTTCGACGGACAGGAACTGTTCGCGCTCGATGCGCAGGCGCTGCGCGCGCAACGGCGCTCGATGCAGATCATTTTTCAGGATCCCTACGGCTCGCTTAACCCGCGCATGACCGTCGAGCAGACACTGGCCGAACCGCTTGCGCTCTATGGCCTCGCGGCAGGGCGCCAGAAAGAACGGGGGGCGGAGCTTCTCGGCCTCGTAGGCTTGAGCGCGCAACATGCGCAACGCTATCCGCACGAATTCTCGGGCGGCCAGCGACAGCGGATCGGCATCGCCCGCGCGCTGGCGGTCGAGCCGCGGCTCATCGTCTGCGACGAGCCGGTTTCCGCGCTCGACGTTTCGATCCAGGCGCAAGTCATCAATCTGCTCATGGATCTTCAGCGGCGCCTGGAGCTTTCGTACGTGTTCATCGCCCACGATCTCGCAGTGGTCAAGCACATCGCCACCCGCGTCGCGGTGATGTATCTCGGCCGCATCGTGGAATATGCGGGCAAGCGCGAGCTCTTCGCGCGGCCGAGGCATCCCTACACGCGGGCGCTGTTGTCCGCGATTCCGGTGCCGCGACCCGGCGCAAGGCGGCAACGAATCATTCTGCAGGGAGACGTGCCAAGCCCCATCGATCCGCCGTCGGGTTGCCGATTTCGCACCCGCTGTCCGTATGCGCAAGCGCGCTGCCGGGTGGAGGACCCGCCGTTGATCGCCGATGACGAGCACGCGGTCGCATGTCATTTCTGGCGCGACATCGCAGCGTCACCGATCGACGCGCCGCTTGCCGAAGCCGCGACGATCGACCTGCGCCTCGCCCGCCTCCAGGAAGCGTTCCGTGAGAGGACGCCGATCGGTTAGCGGGGGGCAACGGTGCGCACGAAAGGTGGAATGACGCTAAGATCGGTCGTAACAGGTCGCTGCAATCGAGCGCATCGCCCGGCCGGTCGACGCGGCTCGCTATGAACAGGCTCGATCGTCCGAACACACCGCTGAAAAACAGGCGGCACGGCGAATTTCGGCGCCCACGCCGCCGCACCACGGAGACAGACATGCGCATGACATCATGGATCACCCGCGCCGGCATCGCCTTGTTGGCCGCGGTCGCAACAATCGCGACCGTGCCCGGCTACGCCCAGACCCTGCGCTTCGGGTTGGCCGAGGATCCCGACGTGCTCGACCCGACGCTGGCGCGAACCTTCGTCGGCCGAATCGTGTTTGCCGCGCTCTGCGACAAGCTCTTCGACATCGACGAAAAGCTCAACATCGTGCCGCAGCTCGCGACCGGCTACGAGTGGTCGGCGGATCGCAAGGCGCTGACGGTGAAGTTGCGCCGAGGCGTGACCTTTCACGACGGCGAAAGACTCGACGCGGCGGCGGTCAAATTCAACATCGAGCGCCACAAGAACATGGCCGGGTCCAATCGCCGCGGCGAGCTGGCGCCGGTGACGGGCGTCGACGTCGTGGACGAATCCACCGCGCGGCTGAATCTGTCGGCACCTTTTTCGCCGCTCCTGGCGGCGCTCGCCGATCGCGCGGGGATGATGGTGTCGCCGAAGGCGGCGCAGGCAGAGGGCGACAAGTTCGGCGCCAAGCCCGTATGCTCGGGGCCGTTCCGCTTCGTCGAGCGCGTCGCCCAGGACAAGATCGTGCTCGAACGCTACCCGAACTACTGGAACAAAGGCGAGATCCATCTCGACCGGGTCATCTATCTGCCGATCGTGGACTCGACGGTGCGCCTGGCCAATTTGCGCTCGGGACAGCTCGACATCATCGAGCGCATGGCCGGCTCCGACGTGCCCTCGCTCAAGAACGACTCCCGCTTCAAGATCGCCAGGATTACCGAAATCGGCTACCAGGGCATCACCATCAATGTCGGAAAAAGCGATCTCTCGCAAAAAAATCCGCTCGGCAAGGATGCCCGGGTGCGCGAAGCGTTCGAGCTCGCGCTCGATCGCGACGGCGTCGTGCAGGTGGCGATGGACGGCGAGGCCGACGTCGGCAATCAGTGGGTCGCTCCCAGCAATCCGTATTACGCCAAGAACGTCCCCGTCCCCAGGCGCGACGTGGCCCGCGCCAAGGCCTTGCTGGCCGAGGCGGGCGTCACCAACCCGAGCTTCACGCTGGTGACTCCCACCACCTCGGACGCGCAGAAGATCGCGCAGATCGTGCAGGCGATGGTCAAGGACGCCGGCTTCGACGTCAA
>VBDA01000122.1 GCA_005883655.1 Betaproteobacteria bacterium
CATCCTGCTGCTCGTCGTGCTCGGCGTCGTCTGCACCGCGCTCGCGCACACGCTGTTCATTCGGAGCCTGCGTGCGCTGTCCGCGCACACCGCGAGCGGCGTCGCGGCCCTGGAGCCGGTGTACGGCATCGCACTGGCGCTCCTGCTACTCGGCGAAACGCCGCCGCCGAGAACGCTGGCCGGCGCGGTCTTGATCATTGGCGCGGCGCTCTACGTTACCGAGCGGAGCAGGAGAGCTATTTGTAGCCCGGGCTGAGCGAAGCGAAGCCCGAGACAGCACCGCATCGTCCCGGGCATCGCGCTGCGCGCTCAGCCCGGGCTACGAATTCGGCTCGTGAGCGCAGAGCCTCGGAATACCAATTTGGCTCGCGCGCCGCGTTTCGGTAGCATCGCTCCTTTACAGCGTTTCCGAAGAAAGACTTTCGTGAGCCTTCAAATCGGCATGGTGGGGTTGGGCCGCATGGGCGCCAACATGGCGCGACGCCTCGCGCGTGGCGGCGCCGAGGTCGTCGGCTTCGATTCCGAGGCCGACGCGCGCGCCGCGCTCGTGGGCACCGCCGGCTGCAGTACCGTGGATGACATGGAAGCGTTGATCCACGCGCTGCCCGCGCCGCGGATCGTCTGGCTGATGGTTCCCGCGGGGGAGCAGACCGAGGAGACGCTTGCCGCGCTTACGCCCCGCCTCCTGGCCGAAGATGTGATCGTCGACGGCGGCAACGCGCACTACAAGGATTCCGTGCGGCGCGCGGTCGAGCTCGCGAGCTACGGCGTGCGCTTCGTCGACTGCGGGGTATCGGGCGGCATCTGGGGGCTCGAGCAGGGCTACGCTCTGATGTTCGGCGGCTCTCCCGCCGCCGCGCGCGCGATCGAGCCGATCGTGAAGCTGCTCGCGCCGACTCCGGATCGCGGCTGGTTGCACTGCGGACCGAGCGGCTCAGGTCATTTCGTGAAAATGATCCACAACGGCGTCGAATACGGAATGATGCAGTCGCTTGCCGAGGGCTTTGCGCTGATGAAAGGCAAGGCGGAATTCGGGCTCGATGTCGCCGCGATCGCGGAGATGTGGCGTCATGGCAGCGTGGTGCGGTCGTGGCTGCTCGACCTTACCGCGGAATTTCTGCGCGCGGACTCTGGGCTGGCCGACATCGCTCCCATCGTCGCCGATTCCGGCGAGGGGCGCTGGACCGCGCTCGAGGCCATCGAGCAGGGCGTCCCGGCACCCGTACTGTCACTGGCGCTGATCATGCGCTTTGCGAGCCAGGGTAAGGGCGATTACACGGATCGGCTGCTCGCGATGATGCGCAACAGCTTCGGCGGCCACAAGATCGAGCACATGGCCGAGTCGAGCGGCAAAGCAAAATAAACGAAATCAGCGAAATCGTGATCGTCGTCATCATGGGCGTTTGCGGCTGCGGCAAAACCAGCGTCGGCCAGGCGCTGGCGAACCGGCTTGGCTGGCAGTTTTTCGACGCCGACGATTTCCATCCGCCGGCAAATGTCGCCAAGATGGCCACGGGAGTTGCGCTGACCGACGAGGATCGCGAGCCATGGCTCGACCGTCTCGCCACCGAGATGCGCGCGGTGGACCAACAGCGACGCCACGCGGTGCTTGCGTGCTCGGCGCTGAAGGAATCGTACCGGCAACGCATTGCGCGAGGCTTGCAAGAACCGGGGCCGGAGGGAGACGGGGGCGCTGAATTTCGCATCGTCTACCTCAAGGGCGACGCGAAGACCATCGAACCCAGGCTTGCGCTGCGCAGCGGCCATTTCATGCCGTCCTCGCTGCTGGCGAGTCAATTCGCCGCGCTGGAGGAGCCCGACGACGCGATGGTGATCGACATCCGGCAGACGACCGAAGCGCAAGCTGCGCAGATCGCAGCGGCGTTGCAATCGACGGTATGAGCGAGCGGCGCAAGGCGAGGCCCGCAACCGAGGTCGCCCATCTCGGTCGCGATCCGCACAAACATCTGGGCGCGATCAACACCCCTGTCTACCGCGCCTCGACGATGCTCTTCGAGCGCGTGGCCGATCTCGAGGCGGCCGAGCGCGGTGAGTATCCCGGCATCAGCTACGGTCTTCACGGATTACCGACCGTCACCGATCTGCAGAGCGCGGTGGCGACGCTCGAGGGCGGCTACGCCGCGCTCGCGGTGCCGTCGGGACTGGCGGCAATCACTCTCGCGCTGCTTGCCGTGACGCGAGCGGGCGACCACGTTCTGGTCACCGACTCGGTCTACGGTCCGACGCGCAGATTCTGCGATCAGCAGCTCACGCGCTTCGGCGTAGACGTCACCTACTACGATCCATTGATCGCCGGCGGCATCGAGCGGGAAATCCGTCCCGCGACCAAAGTTGTGTTCGTCGAATCGCCGGGATCGCTATCGTTCGAGATCCAGGATGTGCCGGCGATCGCCGCGGCTGCGCATGCGCGCGGCGCGCTGGTGCTGATCGACAACACCTGGGCGACGCCACTGGGATTCGCGGCGTTCGCCCACGGCGCCGACATCTCGTTGCAGGCCAGCACCAAATATCTCGGCGGCCATTCCGACGTGATGAACGGGATCATCGTCTGCAGCCAGGCGACGTACCCGAGGCTGTACAAGCTGTGGACCGACATGGGCGTGTCCGCCAGCAGCGACGATTGTTTCCTCGCGCTGCGTGGCTTGCGCACGCTGGCGGTGCGGCTCGAGCGCCACACCCGCAGCGCGCTGGCCATCGCAGAGTGGCTGCGGCAGCGCGCGGAAGTCGCCGAAGTGATCTTCCCGGCGTTGCCCGGCGCGCGCGGGCACGACCTGTGGAAACGGGATTTCACCGGGGCCTGCGGCCTGTTCGGCGTAATCCTGCATCCTGTCGCCAAAGCGCGGGTCGATGCCATGCTGGACGGCCTGCGGCTGTTCAAGCTGGGATGGAGCTGGGGCGGCTTCGAAAGCCTGATCATTCCCGCACATCCGGAGCGAATTCGCACCGCGACGCGCTGGGAAGCGACAGGACCGTATCTGCGGCTGCATGTCGGCCTCGAAGATACGCAGGACCTCATCGCCGATCTCGAAGACGGCCTCGCGCGACTCGCGTCCTGAGGCGTCACGCTTCGGTGCCCAGATAAACCGCCTGAACGCGCGGATCGGCCCGCACCGATGCCGGTGGACCGTCGGCGATGATCCGCCCGCGATCGAGGACGATGACCCGCGCGGCAAACCGGAACACGACATCGACATCATGCTCGGTGAAGAGCGTTGCGACGCCGGTGTCACGCACCAGCGCTTCGACGAGCTCCATGACCGGGCCGCGATCGCGCGGTGCGGTTCCCGCCGTCGGCTCGTCCATGAGCAGCAATCGCGGCGCGCCTTCTCGCTGAGCGAGCGCGATCGCGAATTCGACGCGTTTGACATCGGCGTAGGAAAGCGATGCGCAAACCTGCTCGGCAAACGAGCCTGCGCCGACACGGGCGAGGAGCGCGTCGGCCTCGGAGCGACGTGCGGTGGCGAGGCGGTGCGCAAGCACCACGTACTCTCCGCTGCCGGCAAGGAGCGCGAGCTGAACATTTTCGCGCGCGGTCATCGATGCAAAGGTGGCCGCTGTCTGGAATGTGCGGCCCACGCCGGCCATGGCTACGCGCTGCGGCGGCAGCCCGTCGATACGTTCGCCCGCAAGCCACACCGAACCGGCGTCGGGCTCGAGCTGTCCGTTGACGACGTTGAAGCACGTCGTTTTGCCGGCGCCGTTGGGGCCGATCAACGCCACCAGTTCGCCTGCGCCGACGCTGAATGAAACGTCGTTCAAGGCCTGGATGCCGTCGAACGCCTTGGAGAGGTGCTCGATACGCAGCAATGGAGCAGCTTGGTGATTCACCGCCATCGCTCCTGGATGCCGTCGAACGCCTTGGAGACGTGCTCGATACGCAACGATGCAGCATCTCGATGATTCATCGCCATCGCACGCGCTCGAACCAGCTTGCCGCCACGCCGCCAATGCCCATGGGAAACGCGAGCACCAGCAAAAGAATGATGCCGCCGAACACGCTGCGCCAGTATTCGGTGTGGCGAGGAAGCACGTCCTGCAGCCAGGTGAAGGCCGTGGCTCCGATCAGGGGACCGGCGAGCGCATTGACCCCGCCGAGGAGCACGATCAGCAAGGCGTCGATGGAACGGGGGATGGCCAATGTGTCCGGCGCGATGCTGCCTTTGGAGAACGCGTACAAGCCGCCGGCCAGCCCCGCGAAGGCGCCGGCCATCACGAACGCAAGCCATTGCGTGCGCCGGACATCGATGCCAACGGCTGGCGCCCGCAGTAGCGAATCGCGTGCGCCGCGCAACGCGTAGCCAAAAGGCGTTTGCGCAATCCAGATCAGCAGCGCCAGGCCCGCGGCGGTGAACGCCAGCGTGAATTCGAAGTAGACACTTCTGCCCGCGAGCCATCCGGAAGGCCACACGCCGATGAGCCCGTTGGAGCCGCCGGTGATGTCGTCCCATTGTTGCGCGATCGACCACACGATCTGGGCGAAGCTCAAGCTCAGCATCGCGAGATAGACGCCGGACAGGCGTACGCATAGCCAGCCAAATACCAGCGCGCCGGCGAAACCGGCGACGGGCGCAGCGAAAAAGGCCAGCGCCATCGGCGCGCCGTGGCGTGTCGCGAGCGCGGCCGCATACGCGCCAAGCCCGAAATAGCACGC
>VBDA01000123.1 GCA_005883655.1 Betaproteobacteria bacterium
AAAAGTAGGGGTTCACTTTTGTCCGAAAGGACAATTATGGCTCGATACACCGGACCAAAATGCAAGCTGGCGCGACGGGAAGGGACCGATCTCTTTCTGAAAAGCGCGCGTCGATCGCTCGACTCCAAGTGCAAGCTCGACTCCAAGCCAGGTCAGCATGGCGTGAAATCGGGCATGCGCCAGTCGGACTACGGCAACCAGCTGCGCGAGAAGCAGAAGCTGCGTCGCACCTACGGCATCCTCGAGCGGCAGTTCCGCCGCTATTTCACGATGGCCGCGCAGCACAAGGGCTCGACCGGCTCGAATCTTTTGCAGCTCCTGGAATCGAGGCTGGATAACGTCGTCTACCGCATGGGATTTGGCTCGACCCGCGCCGAAGCGCGCCAGCTCGTATCGCACCGTGCAGTGACGATCAACGGCAAGGTTGTCAACATTCCGTCTGCGTTGGTGAAGGCAGGCGATGTGATCGCGGTCAGGGACGGCGCGAAGACTCAGCTGCGCATCGTCGACGCGCTGCAGCTCGCCGACAAGATCGGGTTTCCGTCATGGGTCCAAGTAGACGTCACCAAGATGACGGGCATGTTCAAGGGTGCGCCCGACCGTTCCGAATTCGGTCAGGACATCAACGAAAGCCTCGTCGTCGAGCTCTACTCTAAGTAACTGGCGCGCTTATCTCCCAGGGCTTCGCCAGAAGTTTTGACCGGGTTTCGATTTAAGGACTTCGCATGCAGAGCAACGCTTTCTTGAAACCGCGCATCATCGATGTGCAAAGCACGTCGCCGTTCCACGCCAAGGTGGTGATGGAGCCATTCGAGCGGGGTTACGGCCACACGCTCGGCAACGCGCTTCGCCGTGTTCTTCTTTCTTCGATGCCCGGCTACGCGCCGACCGAAGTGAAGATCACCGGCGTGCTGCACGAGTACTCCGCACTCGACGGCGTGCAGGAGGACGTCGTCGACGTGCTTCTGAACCTCAAGGGTGTGGTGCTGAAGCTCCACAACCGCGACCACGTCACCCTGAAGCTCGCCAAGACCGGCGAGGGTCCTGTGACGGCCGCCGACATCGAGCCCAATCACGATGTCGAGATCATCAATCCGGAGCACTTGATCGCCCACCTTACCGCAGGCGGCAAGATCGAGATGGAGATCAAGGTCGAGAAGGGACGCGGCTATCAGCCGGCGACGGTGCGCATCAAGCCGGACGGCGGCCGCAGCATCGGCAACATCCTGCTCGACGCGTCGTTCTCGCCGGTGCGCCGCGTCAGCTATTCGGTCGAGAGCGCGCGCGTCGAGCAGAGAACCGACCTGGACAAGCTGGTGATGGATATCGAGACCAACGGCGTGATCGAGCCCGAACAGGCGATCCGTTACGCGGCGAGCATTCTGGTCGAGCAGCTTGGCGTTTTCGCTGATTTAAAGGGCACCGAGGCGCCGATCGAGCAGCGCTCGATGCCGCAGGTCGATCCGATTCTGTTGCGTCCTGTCGACGACCTCGAGCTCACGGTGCGCTCGGCCAATTGCCTCAAGGCGGAGAACATCTATTACATCGGCGACCTGATCCAACGCACCGAGACGGAGTTGCTCAAGACACCCAATCTCGGCCGCAAGTCGCTCAACGAGATCAAGGAAGTGCTGGCCACGCGTGGATTGTCGCTAGGGATGAAGCTGGAGAACTGGCCCCCGGCGAATCTGGATCGGCCGTAAGGAAATAGCATGCGTCACCGCCACGGATTGCGTAAGCTCAATCGCACCAGCAGCCATCGTCTGGCGATGCTGCGGAACATGACCAACTCGCTCTTGACGCACGAAGTCATCAAGACGACGCTGCCGAAAGCGAAGGAATTGCGCCGTGTCGCCGAGCCGCTGATCACGCTTGGCAAGACGCCGACGTTCGCCAACCGCCGGCTCGCCTTCGATCGCTTACGCGACCGCGATGTCGTAACCAAGCTCTTCGACGAGCTCGGTCCCCGTTATGGCGCGCGTCCCGGCGGTTACCTGCGCATCCTGAAGTTTGGATTTCGCGTCGGTGACAATGCCCCGATGGCCCTTGTCGAGCTGATGGATCGGCCGGAGCCCCGCGCTGCGACGGAAGACGATGCTGCCGAGAGCAAGGCAGGAGCGGCCAAAGAGGCGAAGGCCAAGAAGGCCGCGAAACCTGCCAAGAGCGACAAGACAACCAAGGCTGCCAAGACGCCTAAAACGGCCAAAGCCGCCAAAGAAACTAAGTCCGCAAAAGGCTCGAAAAGTGCCAAGACCGCGGCTTGAGAAGACGTGCTGCGAGTCATCGACCGGGCCCGCGCCCGGTTTTTTTTTGGGTGCGAGGGCGCTCCGCGTAACATGACGCCATGGCAGATACCGTTCTGGTCACCGGCGGCGCGGGGTACGTCGGCTCGCACATCGTCGTCGAGCTTGCCAACGCCGGCTACAGTCCCCTGATCATCGACAACTTCGCGACCAGCTTGCCATCGATGCTGCCGCGCCTGCGTCGCGTCACCGACCGGACGATACCGTGCGTCGTCGGCGACGTTCGGGACTTGGCAGTGATAAAGCGATTGTTTGCCGAGCACTCGATAACCGCGGTCATTCATTGCGCGGGTTTGAAGTCCGTTGGCGAAGGCGAGCAAAAGCCCGTCGCGTACTACGACAACAATGTCGGCGGCGCGATCGCGCTCGTCGAAGCGATGGCGGACGCGAATGTGAAGCGGCTCATCTTCAGCTCGTCCGCCGCGGTTTACGGGCAACCCGACCGCAACCCCGTTACCGAGGACGCGCCCTTGCGCCCGGCGAGCGTATACGGCCGCACCAAGCGGACAGTCGAGCAGATGCTGGAAGACGTCTCATCGTCGGACGCAGGGTGGAGCATCGGCTTGCTGCGCTACTTCAATCCGGCGGGCGCGCACCCATCGGCGCAGATCGGCGAAGCTCCGTCCGGGACGCCGAACAACCTGGTGCCCATGCTCGCGCAAGTCGCGGCGGCCAGTGCGCCGGAGATCGCGGTCTGCGGCGACGATTGGGACACGCCTGACGGCACCGGCGTCCGCGACTATGTGCACGTGATGGACCTGGCCGTTGGACACGTGGCAGCGATGCAATACCTGGCGCGCGTGCCAGGATCGACGACGCTCAATCTGGGCAGCGGTCGCGGTCATTCCGTACTCGAGGTGGTCGCCGCGTTCGAGCGGGCGTGCGGAAAGCCAATCGCGCGCCGCGCTGCGCCGCGACGGCCCGGAGATGTGGCGAGCTGCTACGCCGATCCTTCGCGCGCGCAGGACGTCCTCGGATGGCGCGCCGCGCGCGATCTCGATGCGATCTGCGCCGACGCTTGGCGTTGGCAGACAAATCGCCATCGTTAGCGATGGAACGCTTTTACACCGCCCACAACCGCTTCGACGCCTATCTCGTGCTGCACCGATTGCAGCAGGCAGGTATCGCCGCGCATATCTTCAACGAGCACATGTCGAGCATCGTTGGCGAGGTGCCTCCCGATGTGGCGCAGCCTCAGGTGTGGCTCGAAGACAGGCGCGACCGGCCGCGCGCCGAGGCCGCGCTTGCGGCGTTGCGCTTCGACCGGGCGCAGACTGGCAGCGTGTTCTGCCGCGCTTGCAAGGAGGAGAATCCGGCAAGCTTCGAGCTGTGCTGGCATTGCGGGGCGAACTTGTAGCGCGCTTGGTCGAAGTGTAGCCGCGTTTGGTCGAAGCGCTGAGGGAACGGGTCACCGGCGGAATGGATTCCGCGCAGCCGTCAACCCGTGTGAGGCGGCTCGTCGCTGTCGTCAAGCAGTGCACGGCCCCGCGCTTCCGCATGGGGATCCGTCGTCCGCTGCGTCGACCGTCCAGCGTGTTCACGACGCCGCAGTACGGTCCACCACAACATGCCGCCACCGGCGAGCAGTGCGAATGGGCCGATCCACAGCAGCCACGTCGTGCGCTTGAGCGGGGGATCGTAAAGCACGAAATCCCCATAACGCGCGACGAGATAGGCGCGAATCTCGTTATCGCTCTTGCCCGAAAGCGCCAGCTCGCGCACTTCGCGCCGCAAATCCTCCGCCAGCGAGGCGTTGGAGTCGGCGAGAGTCTGATTCTGGCAGACGAGACAACGAAGCTCGCTTTCGAGCGTCTTGATGCGAGTGTCGAATGCCGCGTCGGCCGGCACGTCCATTTTGGTGGCGGCTGCAACCAGGGTAAACGCGGCGAGCGCGATGCCACACGCAAGCCGAGGGCATGGCCTCACTTCTGCAGCTCGCGCACCAGCGGCAAGATCTTCTCCTGCAGTGATTCGACGCTGAGCGGACCGATCTGCTTGTAGCGGACGATGCCCAATCGATCGATGACAAACGTCTCCGGCACGCCATAGACGCCGTAATCGATGCCGACGCGGCCGTCCTGATCGACGATCGATGCGGTGTATGGATCGCCGTTCTGCGCGAGCCAGGCGCGAGCGTCGTCGGGCTTGTCCTTGTAGTCGAGGCCGTACACCGGAACGATCCCGGCTTTCGCGAGCTGCAGCAGCAGCGGATGCTCAACCCTGCACGAAACGCACCATGACGCCCAGACATTGAGCAGCCACACCTTGCCCCTGAGCTCGGCAGTCGACAGCGGCTTGTCGCCGTGGAGCTGATGCAGCGCAAAGGAAGGCGCGGGCTTGCCGATCAGCGGCGACGGAACCTCGCGCGGATCGCGGCCCAGTCCGACCCAGAGGAATGCGATCAGCACCACGAAAAGGGCCAGCGGGATCGACCAGCGCACCGTCTTCATCGGCTCGATCGCCTCTAGTCCGCGCCGGCATGGCCGACGGCATCGCCGAATACTCGAGAGGCCCGGGTCTTGAGCGCGAGCCGATAACGGCGATCCGACACGGCGATGAATCCACCAAGCGCCATCAGGAACGCGCCCATCCAGATCCAGTCGACGAAGGGTTTGAGATAGATGCGGACACCCCACGGGCCATGGATGTTCGTCGCGTCGGCGCTGACCGGCTCACCGAGCGACACGTAACGATCGCCCCACGGACCGGTATCGATCGCCGCGATGGTCATCGACTGTCCCGATGCGTTATAAATGCGTTTCTCCGGCGCCAGCGTCTCGATCAGCCTGCCGTCCTTGCGCACCTCGACCTTTCCCGTGAGGGCACGATAGTTGGGACCGGGCTGCGGCGTCACACCGAGGAACTTGAATTCATAACCGCCAAGCGCGACGCTTTCGTCCACATCGAGACGCACGTCCTTCTCCACCTCATAACCCTTTACCAGCGTCACGCCGATGATGAAAACGCCGACACCCAGATGCGCGAGCACCATTCCGTAATAGGACGGAGAGTTGGCGCGAAGCTTCGCCAGCGTTCCGCGGCGAGGCGATGTCGACAGCCGTTGACGCAGATTGACGACGGTGGTCGCGAATATCCAGAACGCGAGAAAAAGACCGAAAGCAACGAGCAGCGACCAGCGTCCCAGCAGCAATGGCGTCACCAGTGCCGTGGCAGCCGCGACGCCAAGCGCCCAGCGGAGCCGGGCGGCAAGCTCGGGTAGCGGAGTACGCGTCCAGCGCGCGAGCGGTCCGACCCCCATTAGAAACGCCGCCGGCGCCATCAGCGGATAAAACACCGTGTCGAAGTAGGGTGGACCGACCGAAATCTTGCCCAGGTTCAAAGCGTCCAGAAACAGCGGATACAGCGTTCCGAGCAGCACGCTCGCCAGCGCCACCATGAGCAGGACGTTGTTGGCCAGCAGCATCGACTCGCGCGAGAGGAGACCGAATGTCCCTCCCAATCCAACCTTTCCCGCGCGATAGGCAAACAGCGCCAGCGAGCCGCCGATGACGATCGCCAGGAAAGCGAGAATGAAAACGCCGCGCGCCGGGTCGGTCGCGAAGGCGTGCACCGAGGTCAGGACGCCGGAACGAACCAGAAAGGTGCCCAGCAATGACAGCGAAAAAGCGATGATGGCAAGCAGCACGGTCCAGCTCTTGAACGCGCCGCGCTTTTCGGTGACCGCGAGCGAATGAATGAGTGCGGTGCCGGTGAGCCAGGGCATGAACGACGCATTCTCTACCGGATCCCAGAACCACCAGCCGCCCCAACCGAGCGTGTAGTAAGCCCAGCCGCTGCCCAGCGCGATGCCCACAGTCAGGAAGGCCCAGGCGACGGTCGTCCACGGACGCGACCAGCGCGCCCACGTGGCGTCGAGACGGCCGCCGAGCAAGGCAGCGATGGCAAACGAGAACGCAACCGAGAACCCGACGTAGCCCATGTAGAGCAGGGGAGGATGGAACACCATGCCCGGGTCCTGCAGTAGCGGATTCAAGTCGCGGCCCTCGGCCGCCGCGGGCATCAGGCGCTCGAACGGGTTCGACGTGAACAGCAGGAACAACAGGAAGCCGGCGC
>VBDA01000124.1 GCA_005883655.1 Betaproteobacteria bacterium
CATAAAAGGCTGATATTTGCTTGCGAGCCGTGTCGGAACAGCGCGGTTTCCACTGCCCCAGCCCTATCCCGAACAAAAACAAAACGGCCCACCCGAAGGTAAGCCATTGTTTTATTTGGTTGTAGGGACGGGATTTGCAACTGTGCCCGTCGAGGTATGAGGCCGCTTTTGGCTATTATAGCACGTTGTTAATCAATAGCTTGCGATGCTTGCCAATCGCGGAATCCATTCACCAAGGCACAGTTACGGCACAGCAAATGTAGGCCGGCGTCAGTTGAGCAGCGGAAACGCGTTGATGGGTGAACCCTTCCACCAGCGCTTCTCCGGGCCCAATTTGAAAATTGCGAAATGCAGATGCGGCGAGTCGTTACGCGCATTGCCCGTGGTTCCCACTGCGCCGATCGGGTCGCCGCGCTTCAGCATCATGCCCTCAGTCAAACTTTGCGCGTAGTGGTCGAGGTGCGCGTAGTAGTAGGCAAACTGCTCGGTCGGGTCGAATTGGTATACGGTGAGCCCGCCAGCAACGCTGCGAAACAGCTTGACTACGCGACCGTCCCCGGCAGCGATGACCTGCGTGCCTCGCGGAGCCGGAATGTCCAGCGCTTCGTGCAGGTGGCCTCCGCGTCGCTCGTTGTACGTGTCTCGCAGATTTTGCTTGGTGACGCCCACCACCGGGACAGCCAGCCGATACGACGCCAGGTGTTGCGCATCGGCTTCGCCGAGGCCCGCTCCATTACTGTCGATGCCGGTGCCATCAAGTGCGGTCGCCGGCAGGGCGCCTAAACTGATGCTCGCTATGTACAGCGTCAGCAAGGCTGGCCCGTAATGGAGCGCCTGCTGCTGACGGGGGGCGAGGTTGCGCATCACTCAGGGGCGAACGTCGACGACAAGCCCGGCCGACGCGATCGCCGAGAGCTTGAGCACATCCCAGTTGGTGAGATGAATGCAGCCCTGCGTTTCGGAGCGGCCGACCTGCGATGGCTCAGGCGTTCCGTGTATACCGTAGTGCGGCTTGGTCAGTCCCATCCAGAGCACGCCGACGGGGTTGTTGGGACCAGGCGCAATATCGGCTTTCACGTAATGTCGCTTGGCGTTGTGAATAAGCGCCGGATCGTAGGTGAATACCGGATCCCGGACTTCGGTCGTGATCTTAAGCTTGCCTACCGGGATAGTATCTCGCAGGCCGCCGAGGCTGATCGGAAACTGCGCAAGCACTCGACCCGAGCGATCGACAGCCTGCAATCTCCGATCGGCCTTGAAAAGGATGATCCTGCCCGCCTTGCCTGGATTCGTTTCCGTCGCGACGTTCGGGACCACGATCGTGACGCCGGTCTCAAACGTCTTCCCGCGATTCAGATCACGAAGCAGCCTCGGACTCGCGTGAAATTTTTCTGCAATCCCTTCAAGGGCCGTTTCGTAGCCGAGATACTTGAGTTGGGCACGTTCCATCATGTCGGGTGGAACGCGCACGAAGGGGCCAGCAGTGTCTTTATCAATTACGGTGTAGTTCACCAGGATCGCTGCATCACTCGACCGAAGTGCACGCCACGTGTCGTGATCCACTCGCCCGCTGCTCGCAATCCCGCTTGCCTCCTGAAACGCCTTCACCGCTTTGCGCATGTTCTCACTGAAGCCGCCATCGATTTCCCCTGGCGAGAACCACGCGCGGTCGAGCAGCACTTGGGCCCGAACCACGGCAGCGCCGTGCATACCTCGGCTTAGCGCCGGTGAGCCGGTTTTGTCCTCGACGGACGCAAACGCGGGCGTTGCGCCGGAACCGGTTGCCGCAGGTTTCGGCGTTCCACGCTTATTGTCGGCGGCACCGCAATCGGGAGCGGCAGAACACAGTACGACAAGCGCTGCGGCGGCCAACAGTGAAAAATATGTGATGCGCACATGAACTCCGTATAGCGCGAGCCCGTGTTAGCGACGTCGTGCAACGCGATGCCCTCGGAAAGGGCGCGTTCAACGCCGGTAGTTTAACGCCGCTCAAGATCTGCGAAGTGGATCAAAACTCAAGCCGATAGGCGGTGTAATGACCGAAGCTGAATTTTTGCCAATGCAGGTCGGTCACCGTCGCCTTCCGCTCAGGCGGGCGTGCGCCGGACCGTCAGATCCTGACGCTTGAACACGGTCGGCTGCAATTCGACACCAAGCCCGGGACCTTCCATCGGGTATACGTAACCGTTTTCGATGCGCGGCAAGACGGTGACCAGCTCGTTGTACCAGCCGCGATAAAACGCGCGGACCGATTCCTGGATCAGG
The DNA here is from genome assembly GCA_005883655.1 of Betaproteobacteria bacterium. Classification (GTDB taxonomy): domain Bacteria; phylum Pseudomonadota; class Gammaproteobacteria; order Burkholderiales; family Casimicrobiaceae; genus PALSA-1003. Next base: position 2,266 of record VBDA01000124.1, read on the forward strand.
GTATTCGGTTGACTGAACGACATGTGCACCGCCGCGACGAATCCCACCGGGCCGATGCAATCATGCGGCGCAAAAGGGCGATGCCAGGTTTCCGCCAATGACGCGATCTTTCGTCCTTCCGTGAGTCCACCGGTCCAACACAAGTCGACCATCGCGACGTGAAGTGCGTCCTTTTCGAGAAAATCCTTGAAAGGCCAGCGCGAGCCTAGCGTTTCGCTCGCGCAAACCCACACATCGGTCGAACGCGCATATTCGGCGAGCGCCTGCGGCGAATTCATGCGGATCGGGTCCTCGTACCACATGGGCGCATAGGGCTCGAGCGCCCGCGCAATCTTCTTCGCCGTGGGAAGATTCCACAACGAATGAAACTCCACCATGATGTCCATGCGATCTCCGACCGCTTTCCGAATCTTCTCGAGCGGCTCGATCGCTTTTTTCATCTGCGCAGCGGAGATATAGAGGCCGTTGTTTTCCTGAGCCGCCGGATCGAATGGCCAGATTTTCATGGCATCGATTCCGCTTTCCAGCAGACTCTCCGCCAGCGCGTCGGCCCGATTCATGAACGCGTCAAGATCCTCGAACGGCCCCTCGCTCTGACCAAGATTCCAGTTGGAGACCGGACGGATGTTCTTCGAGCGGACATAGCGATAGCCCGCGAAGCTTGTCTCGGCAGAGACCGCCAAGCATCTGATGCACCGGCTGACCACATACCTTGCCGAAGATGTCCCACAGAGCGATGTCGACCGCGGACGCGGCCCTATATTCCACTCCAGTGGACGATTGCGCCATCGGCAGGCTCACCATCTCCTTGTTGAGCGCCTCGATATGCATAGGATTACGGCCAATCAATCGATCCGCCAACGTTTCGTGGATGTGTGCTTCGACAGCTCCTGCGCCGTAGAACGTTTCGCCAAGACCGATCGTGCCGCCGTCGGTATGAACGCGGACCCATAACACGTTCGAGAACTCTTCGGTCCGCAATGTTTCAAGAGCGGTGATTTTCATCATTGATCCATTCGATCGAGGTGGGTTGTCGATGGACGATCCGTGCGAAGCGTCCCGTCTGTACGAGCGATCTTCAGTATACTAATTCAGGCCCGTTTCAAGTCGACCGTACTCGGCGTCGATATCGACAATCATGCGCATAGTTTTTCATGGCGAGAACGCTGCATCATTCAGCCACGATTTCCAGCGGCTCGTGGGCGAGGCGGCGCAGATCTCGGTATTACCCGACATGCTGACCGATCGAGCACATTCGCAGACCTATGTCGCCGCGGATGTCATTGTGGGCGGCAGTTTTTCGCACGATCTGCCGCAGCCTCGGCAGCTGCAACTTTTTCATGTGCCAGGCGCGGGCTATGACGCCGTCGATCTCGACGCGATTCCCTCTTCAGCCGTCGTCTGCAATTGCTTTGGCCACGAACAGGCGATCGCCGAATATGTAATGGCAGCGCTGCTCGAGCGGCATGTGCCGCTCGCAGACGCCGACCGGCACCTTCGGCAGGGCAAGTGGACTTACGCGGCGGGCTCGCCCGAGCGCGTACATGGAGAGCTCGCGGAAACGACTATCGGATTGCTGGGCTTCGGGCACATAGGAAAGGCGATCGCCGCTCGAGCGAAGGCCTTCGAGATGAAGGTTCACGTGGCCAATCGTAGCCCGGTGCCGACATCATCTTTGGTAGATCGCTCGTTTGCCTTGAACAGGCTCAGCGAATTCTGGAGTTCGGCGGACTTCTTCGTCGTCTCGGTGCCGTCGAATGCCGATACCGTTGGGATGGTGAACGTCGAGTCCTTTGCGGCGATGCGCGCGTCAGCGGTAATAATGAACGTCGGACGAGGGCCCACGATCGATGAGCAGTCGCTCTACGCGGCACTCAAGGACCGTCGCATCGCCGGCGCCGTTATCGACACCTGGTACAACTATCCTTCTCCCAATCATCCCGATACCCTGCCCTCGAAGTTTCCGTTCCACGAATTGCCGAACGTCGTGATGACGCCACACATGTCCGGCTGGACAACGGGAACGATCAATCGGCGCAGGCACACGATCGCCGACAATATCAGCCGCCGCGCCGCTGGCCGACCATGCGTCAATGTCGTGAGGCCGGCGCGAAGCTGAGGTGACGGGTCGACCGGGGGCATCGATCAGCCCCGCCTATGACAGCCGTGATCTGTGGCAAACTCTATCCACGGCGATAGCACAGGAATGCCCGACCCGCGTTGAGCGGGGGCCTCTTGGCTACCGAACGGCCAAACCAGGAGGAGGATCGTATGAAATCGATGAGCTCGGCATTTGTGCTCCCCGGACTTGCACTCATCGCAGCCCTCGCGATGGGATCAGGAACGGCAGTCGCGCAACCGGCGGCGCCGGCGCCCGCAAAAATCGGCTCGTCGTTGATCGGAAAGCTGGAAGGACCGGAGATCATCCTGGACGCCAAGGCCTTTCCGAAAACCTTCAAGGAAGCCCCGATTCTTGCCGCGCAGGTGAAAGACGGAAAGCTGCCTTCGGTCGATAAACGCCTGCCGGAGCCTTCGCAGCTTTTCGTGGTGAAGCCCCTGCGCGAAATTGGAAAATATGGCGGCAACTGGCGCAGAGCTTTCACCGGACCGGCCGATCACGAGAACGGCAACCGGATCAATTCGCTCGACAAGATCCTCACCTTCGATTACACGGGCACCAAGATCATCCCCAGCCTCGCCCGCGACTGGAAGGTCAGCGACGATGGCAAGACGACAACGATTTACCTGCGCAAGGGCTCCAAGTGGTCCGACGGTAAGCCGTTTACAGCAGACGATTTCATGTTCTGGTATCAGGAGATCTATCTCAACAAGAACATCAACCCCACGCCTTTCTTCGAGTTCCAGATCAACGGCAAGGACGGGGTGATGAAAAAGGTCGACGATTACACCGTCGCGTTCGAATTTCCTGAGCCTTATCCCTTCTTCGTTTCTCAGCTCGCGGGCAGCACGGCCATCGGCGGCGGATTCGCGACCCGCGGAGGATTCCAGAACTTCGGCGGCGCCTATTGCCCGGCGCACTACCTGAAACAGTTTCTGCCCAAGTTTTCGTCGGAGGAGGCAGTGACCAAGAAGGCCAAGGATCTCGGATTCGACAGCTGGGTGTCACTGCTCAAAAACCGGTATAGCTGGGCGCTGAACAACGAGTTGCCAGTCATGACGCCGTGGAAGACCGTGTCCCCGATCAACACGCCAACGTGGTCGATGGAACGCAATCCGTATTTCTGGGCCGTCGACACTGCGGGGAATCAGCTTCCCTACATCGACAGGATCACGATGACGCTGGCCGAAAACACCGAAGTCGCCAACCTGCGGGCGATTGCCGGCGAATACGACATTCAGGAACGGCACATGGGTCTGGCCAAGCTTCCGGTCTTCCTCGAAAACGC
>VBDA01000125.1 GCA_005883655.1 Betaproteobacteria bacterium
CGATCGCACCGCACGATTCGGTCGAGCGCTATATGACCCTGGGCGCCGAGGTGCTGCACGGTCATGCAAGAATCGTCTCTCCATGGTCGGTCGAGGTCACGAACGGGAGCGCTGCGCGAACGCTGACCACCCGTGCGATCGTCATCGCGGCTGGCTCGACCCCGATCGTGCCGCCGATCCCCGGCCTTTCGGCCACTGAGTGCCTGACCTCCGACACGTTCTGGGAGTTGTCCCGGCTTCCGCAGCGCCTGGTCGTGTTGGGGGGCGGTCCGATCGGATGTGAGCTCGCGCAAGCGATGGCACGGCTTGGCGCTTCTGTCACGATCGTGGAAATGAGCGACCGTATATTGATCCGCGAAGATCCGGACGCCGCCGCCGCGATCGCTGCCGCGTTGGCAGCGGACGGTGTTACGCTCCTTACCGCCCACAAGGCGATTCGCGTCGATAAGGATGGGACCGCCGGGTCGATCATCGTCGAAGCCGCCGGTCAGGAAAAACGGATTGAATACGATGCGCTGCTGTGCGCGGTTGGACGCGTGCCACGCGTGACAGGCTACGGCCTCGAAGAGCTGGGCATCCCGATTCAGGAGAACGGGACGATCGAAACCGATGCTTATCTGCAAGCGCTCTACCCGAACATCTATGCTTGCGGCGACGTTGCGGGGCCGTATCAGTTTACGCACACTGCCGCTTACCAGGCATGGCATGCGGCGACCAACGCATTGCTGGATGGGCTCTGGCACGTCAAGCCGGACTACTCGGTGATTCCCTGGGCAACGTTCACCGACCCGGAAGTGGCTCACGTCGGGCTCAACGAAACGGAAGCCGCACAGAAGAAAATACCCTTCGAAGTGACGCGTTATGCGCTGAAAGACCTTGATCGCGCGATTGTGGACGCAACGCCTTCGGGGTTTGTCAAGCTGCTCACTGCGCCGGGCAAGGACCGCATATTGGGGGTCACGATCGTCGGCGAGCACGCCGCGGACCTGCTCGTGGAATACGTGCTCGCAATGCAGCACGGAATCGGCCTGAACGGCATCTTTGCCACGGTTCACAGCTATCCGACACTTGCCGAAGCGAACAAATACGCGGCAGGCGATTGGAAACGGCGTCATGCCCCGAAGCGCGCACTTGCCCTTGCGGAGCGCTATCTGGCATGGCGTCGCGGAGGATGAACGTCATGCAGCAGACCGCACCTTCGGATGCGTTGCCGAGCGCTCGTCTGACGATCATCGTTCCGGTGCTCAATGAACGTAGCGTCATCGTCGGGCTCCTGGCGTCGCTGGCGCCGTTTCGCGAACGCGGCGTGGAAGTCCTCGTCATCGACGGCGGCAGCAACGACGGCACGTTGGCAGCGGCTGCCCCTGGCGCCGATCGGCTCATCGTTGCGCCTCCCGGCCGCGCCCGGCAGATGAATGTCGGCGCTGCGGCGGCGCGTGCGCCGGTATTGTTGTTTCTTCACGCGGACACGCGGTTGCCGGCAAATGCCGACGAACTGATCCTGAAGGGGCTCGCCGCGTCCGGTCTGGTGTGGGGGCATTTCGACGTTCGCATCGAGAGTTCGTCGCGCTGGCTGCCGTTCGTTGCCTGGCTCATGAACTTGCGTTCCCGAGCCACCGGCATCGCCACGGGGGATCAAGCGATGTTCGTGACTCGTGGCGCGTTTGCTGCGCTTGGCGGCTTTCCCGACCAGGCGCTCATGGAAGACGTCGAGCTGTCGACGCGCCTGCTGCGGTGCGGGCGGCCTTTGTGCCTGAGGTCACCGGTAGTCACGTCGGGGCGACGCTGGGTCTCGCGCGGAGTCTGGCGAACGATCGCCGTGATGTGGTGGATACGACTGCTCTATTTTTTCGGAGTGGCGCCCGATCGTCTTGCGCGACTGTATCGATAGGCGTTAGCCGTGGGCTCGACCACAGTCATAATCTTTGCCAAGGCGCCCGTTCCCGGCGCAGTGAAAACGCGGCTGATTCCTGCGCTCGGACCGGCAGGAGCCGCGCGACTGGCGCTCCGCATGCTCGAACACGCGCTGCAGATCGCCGCAGATGCGAGGCTGGGGCCGGTTCAATTGCATTGCGCGCCTGACGCGGGACACCCGGCGCTTCAAGCCGCAGCCGCGCGCGCAGGCGCGACATGTCGCCCGCAAGGATCCGGCGATCTGGGCGAGCGGATGCGATCGGCGCTGGCGGCGTCGCTGCAGCTTTCGCCGCGAGCGCTGCTTCTGGGAACCGATTGTCCGTCGCTCGATGCCTGCGTTCTGCACCAAGCCGACGCCGCGCTTGCCGCCGGCGCCGACAGCGTCTTCGTGCCGACCGCCGACGGCGGCTTTGCGCTTACCGGATTTCGGGGCGAAGCGCTCACCGCGATCGATGAAGTCTTTGCTGCAATTCCCTGGAGCACATCCGCCGTCATGTCCTCGGTCCGCCATCATCTTTCGCATGCGGGCCTTTGTTGGACGGAACTCGCGACGCTGGTCGATGTTGACGAACCGACCGACTTGCTCCATGTCCCACGAGAGTGGCTTGGAATGGAAGTGGGCGCGCCCGCCGTGGCGAATACACGGCGCTGACTACCGCTTCTCCGACTATTCCGGAAGCACGTTCCCAGCGTCGCGCTGAACCGGATAGGGAAGCTTCCATTCCGCGCTCCAGTAGCTGCGCTGAGGACGCAGTGGCATCAGCAGCAGCTGCAGGATCCGATTATCCCGCGGTTCCGAATAGCCTGGCACACCGATGTCTATCGCCGCCTGGGGCACATTCAGATTCAGCGTGCCGTGCAAGCGATCCCACCAGCTGAATACCGACGACCAGTTCGAATTCACGTCGTGAAAACGCTTCGAGTGGTGGATCCCGTGCATCCTGGGAGTGACGAAAATCAGCACGATCCAGCGCTCGATCGTTATCGGCAGTCGAATGTTGCTGTGCTGAAACAGAGTATTGAGCTGAAAGGCGGATTCGTAGATAACAAACATCCACAGCTCGCCTCCGATCACGACCACCTGCAGCGCACGAAACGCCGCGGAAAACGCAATCTCGAGAAAGTGAAACCTGACAGAAGTGCTGATGTCGAGGTCCGGATCGACGTGGTGAACGTTATGGAAGCGCCACAGGAACGGCCAGGCATGATTCGCGCGGTGCCAGTAATAGAACGAAAGATCGAGAAGCAAGAACGTCGCGACGCCCTGAAGCGGTACCGGCATTTGCATTATCCCCGTCAGTCCCCATCGATTTTGGGACACCGCCTCAAGCAGCCAGGAAGCGACGGGGCGGACGATCATAAGCGCAGCAGCAATCGCGAGCGCCGCGACGACCGCATTGACGACGATGCGGCGACCGAGCGGTTGTTTTTGTCGGCGCAACGGAAACGTCCGCTCCAGCGCGAATAGAATCGCGATTGCGAGAATCAGGAGAAGTACTGAGGGGTTCAACGGAGAAGCGGCGATCCCGAAGGGATCAACAGCGAACAACTACCATCTCGTTGCCGTGCTCCGGATCGGAGGCCACTCGCAGTACGGGGACACGCGGTCGCTGGAATCAATGCGGTCGAGCATCGCATAGACCGGGACACGAAGGCGTTCCCCGAAGCCCGCGTAAGCGCTCAGCGCGATCTGGCAGGTGCGATCGAGGTTGCTCGTGAGCGCAACCTCGACTAAGAACGCGCGCGCGGCATCAATCTCCCGTCCAGCCAGAGCGCTTGCGATCGCCAGCGTGCCCCAGTCGCCGAATCGTGCAGACCGTCGTGAGCCGCTGACGAAGATCGCGTACAGCGCGAGCTGGCGCGCCAATTCCGGCTGCGCTGGGTTCATTTTCATATGAAGGAATGCGAGATAAGCTGCAATGTCCGGATCGCGCGGATTCGCGCCGAACGCACTTAACTCGATGTTGAGGGCATCGGACACGCGGCCGGACGTAAACGCCTGTCGTGCATCGTCGTGGAGTCGACGTGCGCGGATCGGTTCAATCTCCGTTGCGGGAGTCCACACGGTCTCGCTGGGCCACTTGGCGTATGCGGCATCGACGACCGCCTGTTGTTGCGACCGATGATTCGCGATCGCGGCAAGCCCCAGGACTCTCGAGACATCGGGCTGTGCCCGCGTCGCGACGCGCGGAACCATGTCAGCGAGCATTCCCCTCGCCTGCATCACGAGGGCGTCCTGAGATCGATCCTGGGGACGCGCGACGGACTCCACGATCGGCTGCGAAGCAGATGAAGGTTGCGCGGGGATCTCCGATGGGGTTACCTGCGTCCGTGCGTCGGCGATCAGCATCGGAGAGGTGGCTAGTGACGAAGGACTCCCCTCCGCCCGCAAGCGTTCGGTCAGGGCCAGCGCGGGCGAGACGCGCGGAGACTCGCTCGGCTGCGCAGACGCCTGAGCGCGCGGATTCGGCGACGATCGCACCGGGGGACGCGGCGCCGCCACCTGTGGCGCAGTTGCCTGGATGCTGAGTTCGCCAACAGGGGCTGGAGGCTCGTCGCGGCGTCGCAGCAGCTTTGCGAGATTTGTGAGCAGCGTGCGCCATTGGTCAGATGGCTGCGGATTCTGT
>VBDA01000126.1 GCA_005883655.1 Betaproteobacteria bacterium
CAGCGACCGCGAGTCCGAGCACCAGACCCACAAAGATGCCGAGCAGGGTCCCCCCGCGCATCGCGCTTGGCCTGCGGCGGGTGACTCGCAGTCGATGTCGCTCGTTCATGTTGCTTTCTTCGATCACATTCTTACCGGCGCGCTTACGCCCAGAACCGCGAGCCCGTTTCGAACAACCTGGCCGGTTGCGACCACCAGCGCAAGGCGCGCTTGACGCAGCGCGTCGTCGTCGACCAGAAACTGCTCCGCATTATAGTAGCTGTGAAATTCCGCCGCCAATTCCTTCAGATAGAAGGTTATCAAGTGCGGCGCCAGCTCGCGGGTCGCCATGGCCAGCTCGTCGGTAAAGTCGGCGAGGCGGCGCAGCAACGCGCTCTCATACGCACTGGAAAGCGGCGACAGATCCACATTGCGCAAGCTGTCGGCGGCGCCTTCGGGCGAAATTCCCGCCTTTTCCAGCACGCTGCAGACTCGCGCGTGGGCATACTGCACGTAATAGACCGGGTTTTCTTCGCTTTGCGCTCGCGCGAGATCGATATCGAACGTCAGCTGCGAATCGGACTTGCGCAGCAAGAAGAAAAAGCGCACCGCGTCGCGGCCGACTTCGTCGATGAGCTCTCGAAGCGTGAGGGTGGTGCCCGCGCGCTTGCTCAGCTTGACTTCTTCCCCGCCGCGCATTACCAGAACCATCTGATGCAGCACGTATTCGGGATAGCCGGCAGGAATGCCCAGGTCGAGCGCCTGCAATCCCGCGCGGACGCGCGAAAGCGAGCCGGCGTGATCGGCGCCCAGCTCCGTGATCGCGCGTTTGAAGCCGCGCTCCCACTTGGTCACGTGATAGGCAATGTCGGGAACGAAGTAGGTGTAACTCCCGTCCGACTTGCGCATCACGCGATCCTTGTCGTCGCCATAGTCGGTAGTCTTCAGCCACAGTGCGCCGTCCTGCTCGTAGGCCCTTCCCGTGGCGGTCAGCGCGCGGACGGTCTTGTCGACCAGTCCGTCGGAATAAAGCGACGATTCGAGAAAATACTGGTCGAAGCGGACCCCGAAAGCCGAGAGGTCGGCGTCCTGCTCGCGGCGCATTGTGGCCACGGCAAAGCTCCGCATCGTGTCCAGGTCATCGCCCGCGTCATCGTCTGGATGTTCCGTGAGGTAGGCGCGTGCAATCTCGCGTACGTACTCGCCTTGGTAGCCTTCGGCGGGAAACGGCGCGCTCGCGCCTGCGGCCTCGCGAACGCGAGCCTGCACCGAAAGCGCGAGATTCACGATCTGCGCACCGGCGTCGTTGTAATAGTATTCCCGATGGACGCGGTAGCCCTGCGACTCCACCAATCGCGAGATTGCATCGCCAACCGCCGCGGCGCGTCCGTGGCCCACATGCAGCGGGCCGGTCGGATTTGCGGAAACGAATTCGACAATCGCGCTGGTTCCTTCCGCCGCCGCGACCGATCCGAACGCGTCGCCCTGGTCGAGAATTCGTGCGATCACCTCCCGGCGCGCGGTGTCGGAGAGAAATAGGTTAATGAATCCCGCGCCGGCCATCTCAACCCGCGCCACCCGCGGCGAAGGCTCGAGCGCTGCAATCAGCGCCGCCGCCAGTTCACGTGGATTGCGCTTGAGAGTCTTGGCTAGCTGGAGCGCGACGTTGCTCGAATAATCGCCGTATTGCGGCTGTTTAGGACGCTCGAGTGCAATCTGCGGGGCGCATTCCGGAGCGACGCGCGCAAGGCCGGCAGACAGCCATTCCGCGAGCTGTGACTTGAGGTCGGTCAAGGAATTCGCCGCGATCCGCGGCGTTCGACAAGGCGTTGGATTATAACGCGCCGCGAGCGGGGAGCCGCGACGCCTTCATGCAAAGCTCAACGGATCGACGTCGATGCTCCAACGGACCCGTCGCTCTCCCAGGTGCTCGAGCTCGGCGCGCCAGAGCGGAAGAAAAGTCTGCAAGGATCGCCGGTCATTACTTTGAACGAGCACTTGGCCGCGCTCCATCCCGGCGCGACGTGCGAGCCCGGCGGGAACCGGAGGGTAAAGTTGGCAGCGACACGCGTTCGCGGCAATGACGGCGCGGCCGCGTTCCGCGGCAGCGTCCAGAAAAGACATCGTCGGTTCACGCGCTTTCGCTTCCGCGGCAAGCAGGGCAAGATGCGCGACCGGGGGCAGGCCGAGACCTCGGCGCTCGGCGAGCAGGGCTTCGGCATAACGATCGTAGTCGTGGCCGATCAGCGCCTTGTACAGCGGATGATCCGGAAAGTCGGTTTGCACCAGCACCTCACCGGCCAGCTCGCCGCGGCCGGCTCGGCCGGCAACCTGCTCGAGCAGCGCAAAGAGATGCTCTGTGGCGCGAAATTCCGCACTATAGAGCGCATTGTCGGCGCCGAGGACGCCGACCAGCGTCATCCGGGGAAAGTCATGCCCCTTGGCGAGCATTTGCGTGCCGACAAGGATATCGACCTCGCCCGCGGCGATGGCATTGCGCATGGCGACGAATGATCCCCTTCGCCTCGTGCTGTCGCGATCGACGCGCAACACGCGCGCGCCCGGAAAAAGCTCGGTAAGCGCACGCTCGAGCCGCTGCGTGCCGAAGCCCAAGGGAAGCAGATCCTGGTTACCGCAATCGGGGCACAATGCGGGAAGCGCGGCCGCGTGGCCGCAGTGGTGACAACGCAGCCTTGCATCGTCTCGATGGACAACCAGACGCGCGCTGCACCTCGGACACATCGCCTTCCAGCCGCAGGCCGCGCACAGCAGCGACGGCGCGAATCCGCGCCGGTTGATGAACAGCAAGGACTGTTCGTGCTTCGCGAGACGAGACGCAATCGCGTCTTGCAACGCCGGCGCGATGCCTTCGATATTGTCCCGATCCCGGCTCTCCACCAGGCGCACGGTGGGTAGGATGGTATGCACGGTCGCACGCTGCGGCAGCTTGAGCCTGAGATATCGGCCGCGTTTAGCTTGCGCATAGCTTTCGAGGGAAGGCGTGGCGCTGCCGAGGATAATGGGCACCCCGCGCAACTGCGCCCGAAAAATGGCGACATCGCGCGCGTGATAGCGGACGCCGTCCTGCTGCTTGAAAGAGGAATCGTGTTCCTCGTCGACGACGATCAGTCCGAGTCGTGACAAGGGCGCGAACACCGCCAAACGCGTTCCGATGAGAAGGTCTATCTCTCCCCGCGCCGCGGCCAGCCAGCGTCGCTTGCGCTCGATAGCTGCGAGCCGGCTGTGCAGCGCGCCAACACGAAGGGCGGGCAGCGCGGCTGCGATACGCTGTTCGAGCTGCGGTGTCAGATTGATCTCCGGCACCAGCAGGAGCGCCTGCCTGCCCGCGCCGATCACGCGTGCAGCGGCGGCCAGGTAAACTTCGGTCTTGCCGCTCCCGGTAATTCCCTGCAGCAGCGATGGCCGGAATGTTAAAGGCTCGGCGATTGCGGCGTCGAGTGCCGCGCGCTGGTCGGGGTTCAGCGCTAGCGCGGGCGTATGTGCGCCGTTGACCACCACTTCCAGCACTGGCTCGACCCATCCCTCGCGTCGCCATTTCCCGAATGACCGCCAGACGCCCGCGCCGAGCTTCCGCAATTCGTCGGCGGCCACACCTTCGGCCGCACGCAGCATTCCGATCGCGCTGCCGAGCGTGCTTCCGCTTCGCTTATCATGATCGACGAGATTGGCCTGGCCCGCAGGCGTCAGGCGGTACGCGTGCGCCAGCGGCGCTCGACCACCACCAGGTTGCGCGAGCGGCGGCAGCATTTGCGCGAGACACAAGCCGATCGGTTCCTGATAATAAGTCGACACAAAGTTCGCCAACTCGCGGAGATCGGCAGGAAGGGGCGGGATATCGGACAGCACTTCGTCGACCGGCATCAATCGCTCGGGCGCGACTTCGCTGCTTTCGACGACCTCGATAGCCACGCCGTGCAAGCGTCGGCGGCCAAGTCGAACGACCAGCACACTGCCGGGATCCGGTGCCAGCCCCGCGGGCAACCAATAG
>VBDA01000127.1 GCA_005883655.1 Betaproteobacteria bacterium
GGGGACGGTCACGACCTTGGCGCTGGACGGCAAGACTGGACTGCTGACCGAAGTGAGCTCGGTGTCCGGGCTGCCGCCCGATACCAAGCTGGGGCCGGGCGCACCACGCGGCGCCGTGGGCGCACCCGGGGGACCACCGCCGCGCAATACCGACAACGACATCTGGGCCGCCGATATCCACATGACTCCGGACGGAAAATTCCTGTACATCTCCGAACGTACCGGCAACATGCTGGCCGCCTTCAGCGTCGACGGCGCGAGCGGCAAGCTCACGTACTTATCGAGCACCCCCACTGAGCGTCAGCCGCGCGGATTCGCCATCGATCCCAAGGGCAAGTTCCTCGTCGCGACCGGAGAAAAGTCGGAAACGATTTCCGTCTATTCCATCGATCAGGCAAGCGGCGCGCTCAAGTTCCTCAACAAGTACCCCACCGGCAAAGGCATTTCGAGCTCGTCATCAATCTCAAGACCGCGGCGGCACTCGGACTCGCGCTCCCGCGGGCGCTGCTGCAGCGGGCGGACGAATTGATTCAGTGATCGAACTGCTCTGACCCCAGTTAGAATCCGCGGCATGAAGCGCAGCACCGAGCGGTTTCTCACCACGCACACCGGCAGCCTGCCCCGGCCGGAGGACCTGATCCGGATGATGTACGCCAGGGAAGAGGGCGTGCCGGTCGACCCGGTTGCGCTTTCCAAGCGCGTCGCATCCGCTGTCGAGGAGGTCGTGCGCAAGCAGGCCGAAGCCGGCGTCGACGTGGTCAACGACGGCGAGATGACCAAGCCGAGCTACGCGACGTACATCAAGGATCGGCTGTCCGGATTCGGCGGTACCGGGAACACCTTCGTCTATCAGGATCTGGTCGCCTTCCCCAATCTCGCCAAACGCGTCTTCGGCGATCCCGGCCGCTCGCGCCGAAAGACGCCGGCGTGCAACGCGGCTATCGGTGTGCGCGATCCGCAAGCAGCGAAGACGGATGTCGACCATCTGCAGGCCGCGTTTGACAACGTGAAGGCGCAGGAGATGTTCCTGACCGCGGCGTCGCCCGGCGTCGTGTCGCTGTTTTTCCGCAACGAGCATTACCCGAGTGAGGAAGCGTACATCTTTGCCATCGCCGACGCGATGCGGCACGAATACGAGACCATCGCCGGCGCCGGCATCGTGCTGCAGATCGACTGCCCCGACCTTGGCATGGGGCGGCACATTCAGTACGCGAACCTGAACCTCGCGGAATGGCGCATGAAGGCGCAGCTGCACGTCGAGGCGCTCAATCACGCGGTGGCGAACATCCCGCCCGAGCGGCTGCGTATGCATCTCTGTTGGGGCAACTACGAAGGCCCGCATCACTGCGACGTCGCGCTCGCCGACGTGATCGACATCGTGTTCCGCGCGCGGCCCTCGGCGATCGCGATCGAGGCGTCCAACCCGCGTCACGCGCACGAATGGACGCTGTTCGAGAAGGTCAAGCTGCCGGATGGGAAGATGCTCATCCCGGGCGTGATCGAGTCGAAATCCAACTTCATCGAGCACCCCGAGCTCGTCGCGCAGCGGATCGGACGTTACGCGAAGCTCGTCGGTCGCGAGAACGTCATGGCCGGAAGCGATTGCGGCTTCGGCACCTGGGTCGGGCAGGCGGCCGTCGATCCCGACGTCGTGTGGGCGAAGATGGCGGCGATGGCCGAAGGCGCGCGTATCGCCTCGCGCGAGTTCTGGCGCTGAGGTGATCCAATGATCGAGGCTCGACTTGGCCGATAACAACGGAGGAAGCGATGAGTAATTCGATGCGTTGGACCCGTCGCGAATGGATAGGCGCGGGGCTTGCGAGCGTGGCGATCGGCGCTTTGCCGGTACGCGCACGCGCGGCGACGACGCTGCGTTGGGCGACGGTGCTGCCGACCAACCACCCGTCGGTCACGATGATGGAAAAGGTCGCCAAGCAGTTACGCGAAGACACCGGCGGCTCGATAGATATCCAGACCTTTCCGGCGGGACAGCTCGGGTCGTCGCGCGACGTCATCGAATCGGCTTCATCGGGCGCGATCCAGATCGTCGACGAAGGAGCCGCGCAATTCGGACAATTCGTGCCGCAGTTCTCGATCCTCGAGGCGCCGTACATCTGGCGCGATCCGCAACACGTGCGCCGCGTACTGTCGTCGCCGCTGATGGACGAGATGAACGCGATGCTCGTGGCCAAGCGTTCGATGCGCGTCATCGGCTCGACGTACTACGGCAGGCGGCACGTCACCTCCGGATCGAAGGCGATCAACAGCGTCGACGACATGAAAGGCTTCAAGCTGCGCATCCCGGAAGTCGACACCTTCCGCGCGATGGCCGAGGCCTGGGGCGCGCGACCGACGCCGCTCAACATCGGCGAGCTTTATCTCGCGTTGAGCCAGGGCGCCGTCGACGGACAGGAGAATCCGCTGCCGACCATCCAGAGCAACAAATTCTTCGAGGTGCAGAAGTATCTGGTGCTCACCGGGCACATCATCACGCCGCGGCTCATCGTCGTGAACGAAACCGCGTGGCAGGCGCTCACCGCGAAAGAGCGGCAGTCGCTGACCGGCGCCGTCCAGACGCACGGCCAGGAGCAGGACAACGAAATCCTGGCGCAGGAAGCCAAGCTTGCAGACACGTTCAAGGCGGCCGGCATGACTGTTATCCAGCCCGACCTCGAGAGCTTCCGCAAGCCGGTCCTGGCGAGTGTACCGGCCAAGTTCGAATCGAAATGGGGCAAGGGACTCTGGGAGCGCATCGCCGCGCTTTGATCTGACACACCGACCCCATCCAGACCGAAGACAGCACCGGCGTCGCGACGCTGTTGCCGCCGACGGCGCAAAAATGCCGATGCTTCGCGCGCTCGCGGGCGCTTTCGACAAGGCGTCTCTGTTCGTCTGTTGCGCGCTGGTCACCGCGCTCCTCGGTTGCGTGTCGCTCGGCGCCCTCACTCGCGGCCTGGGCGAGCCCCTGATCTGGACCGACGAGCTGTCGCGTTTCCTGATGGTCTGGCTGGCGGTATTCGGATGGATCGTCGCCAGCCGAAAACGCATCCACGTGCGCATCCGGTTTTTCCAGGACCGGCTTCCGAAGCATGCACACAAGGCGACTGAGATCGCGATCCAACCCGCGATGACGCTTTTCGGCGCGCTGGTGGCAGCGTACAGCGTGGGATTGATCGGCAGGAATCACGACCTCGACGCGACGACGCTGCCGATCTCGATGGCGTGGATGTACGCGCCGATGGTGTTGGGCGGTGCCGTCACCGCGTTGCAGGGCGTGAGCGAAGTGATCGGAACGCTGCGACGGCGGTTACCTCAGCCGGCGGCGGACGAGCGGACGATCGTCGAATGATCCAGCTGATGCTCGAGATCGTCGGCGTCTGGCTCATCGCCATCCTGATGGGCATGCCGCTCTTCGCGTCGATGGGCCTCGCGGCGCTCGCCTTCGTCATCTTCAATGGATTGTCGCCGTCGATCGTGCCGCAGAAGATGGCGCAGGCAATGAATTCGTTTCCACTCGTCGCCGCGCCGCTGTTCATCCTCATGGGCAATCTGCTCGGCGCGGCCAAGCTCACCGATCGCATCGTTCGCTTCGCGACGTCGCTGGTCGGGTCATTGCGCGGTGGCTACGCACACGCCAGCATTCTCTCCAGCATGATCTTCGCCGGCATGGTGGGCTCCGCCGTCGCCGACGCCGCGGGTACAGGTGCGGTCGAAGTACGGGCGATGAAAAAAGCCGGCTATCGTCCGGAAACGGCCGCCGC
>VBDA01000128.1 GCA_005883655.1 Betaproteobacteria bacterium
CACGATCGCGATCGGCGACCGCATCGTGAACGAGTTGCAGCCGAAGGACCGCGACATCGCGATGGTGTTTCAGGATTATGCGCTCTATCCGCACATGACCGTCTACGAGAACATGGCGTTCGGGCTGATCTATCGCAACCATGCGAAGGGCGAAATCCGGCGGCGCGTCGAACATGCGGCGGGGATCCTCAATATCGGTGACTACCTTGCGCGCCGGCCTCGACAGTTGTCCGGCGGCCAGCGCCAGCGGGTCGCCATGGGACGCGCGATCGTCCGCGATCCGAAAGTATTTCTGTTCGACGAGCCGCTATCCAATCTGGACGCGAAACTGCGGGTGCAAATGCGTACCGAGATCAAGAAGCTGCACAAGCGAGTCGAGACGACGATGATCTACGTCACGCACGATCAGGTGGAGGCGATGACGCTTGCCGATCGGGTCGTCGTGATGCGCGACGGCCGTGTCGAGCAGGTCGGCACGCCCGACGTGATCTATAGCCAGCCTGCCTCCATCTTCGTCGCAGGATTCATCGGCTCGCCGACCATGAACCTCGTTGCGGCCCGGCTCGAGCAGCGCAACGGCACGCTCGTGGTCGCCCTGGGCGGCGAAGCGTCTTTCGTCATTCCTCCCGAGTATGCGGCGGCCTATCGCGATTGGATCGGACGAGGAGTGATCTTCGGCCTGCGGCCGGAACACTTGGCCTGGGCCGAGGGCGACGTCGATGCCGCTACGTTGGAGGTGACGGCATCGGTGGTCGAGCCGTTGGGGGCCGATACGCTCGTGTTCTTCGAGATCTCGGCGCTCGAGATGGTCGCCAGGCTTCCACCCGAAGCCGCGCGGCACACCGGTGACCGCGTACGATTGCGCCCCGACCTGAGGCGCATGCATCTGTTCGACCCTGCAACCGGAATGCGGATTTGATACAGCCGGTGACGCCGTGACCGTCGGACGCGTGCTGGTGACGGGCGCAACCGGTTTCGTCGGATCGGCTGTTGTCCGCGCGCTCATCAGTGCCGGATATCCGGCGCGGGTGCTGGTGCGTGCCTCGAGCCCGCAGACCAATCTGGCGGGGCTGGACGTCGAGACTATCGACGGTGACATATGCGATGCGGACGCGGTCGCGCGCGCGATGGCCGGCGTACGTTATGTCGTGCACGCGGCCGCCGACTATCGCCTATGGGTGCGCGATCCCGGCCCGATGTTGCGTACCAACGTGACGGGCACGCGGACGGTGATGGAAGCCGCATTGCGCATGGGCGTCGAGCGCATCGTCTACACCAGCAGCGTCGCCACGCTGGCGCTGCGCCCCGACGGGCAAGCGGCGGACGAGACCGCGCCGCTGGCCGAGACGGCGGCGGTCGGCGCATACAAGCGCAGCAAAGTTATTGCCGAGCGAATGGTGACGACGATGATCATGCGCGACGCATTGCCGGCGGTCATCGTCAATCCGTCGACGCCGATCGGACCGCGCGACATCAAGCCGACACCGACCGGGCGGATCATCGTCGAAGCCGCCAGGGGGCGCATGCCCGCGTTCGTGGACACCGGGCTCAACCTCGTCCACGTCGACGACGTGGCCGCGGGCCATGTCGCCGCGCTGGCACGTGGCAAGATCGGCGAGCGATATATACTCGGCGGCGACAACGTGCTCCTCGCGGACATGCTGCGCGACATCGCGCTCCTCGTCGGGCGGAGGCCTCCACGATTGAAGCTGTGGCGCGGACCGCTCTATCCGATTGCGGTGATGGCGCAAACGATTGCGACGATCACGGGACGCGAGCCTTTCCTCACACTCGACGGGTTGCGCATGTCCAAACGCTATATGTTCTTCACCAGTGCGAAGGCGAAGCGCGAGCTCGGCTTCGTTGCCCGCCCTTACACCGAGGGCCTGCGCGATGCCGTCGCCTGGTTTCGCGGGGCGGGATACCTGCAATAATGGCGCTTATCATCGCGTCGCTCTCTTGCGTCGTCTGGGTCTACCTCCTTGCGGCGCGCGGGGCCTTCTGGCGCGCCGCGCAGCGCGACGAGGCGAGGGCAGCGATGCCGGCAGAAGTCAGCAGTTGGCCGCGGGTGGTCGCTGTCGTCCCCGCACGCGACGAGGCCGAAAACATTGGCGAGAGCATCGCGTCGCTGCTGCAGCAGGACTATCGCGGTGACTTTGCGGTGATCGTGGTCGATGACCACAGCAGCGACGGTACCGCGGCGGTGGCTGGACGTGCTGCTATTGCGGCGGGGGCGTCCGGGCGGGTGACCGTATTGTCCGCGCCGCCGCTCCCGGAAGGATGGACCGGCAAGCTGTGGGCCCAGCACCACGGTATCGACCATGCCCAAACCTTGCCCGAGCCGCCGGACTATCTGCTGTTGACCGATGCCGACATCCGCCATGCGGCCGACACGCTGACAGAGCTTGTCCTGCGCGCAGTTCGTGACCGCACGGTCTTGACCTCGCTGATGGCAAGCTTGCATTGCGAGAAATTTGCCGAGCGCGCAATGATCCCGGCCTTCATCTTCTTTTTCCAGATGCTCTACCCTTTTGCCTGGGTCAATCGTGCGAACCGGCCGACTGCGGCGGCCGCCGGCGGCTGCATGCTCGTGCACCGCCAATCGTTGCAGGCAGCGGGAGGCATCGAGGCCATTCGTGGCGAATTGATCGACGACTGCGCGCTGGCCCGACTGCTCAAGAGCCACGGCCCGATCTGGCTTGGCCTGACCAGGCGCGTGCGCAGCGTTCGCGCCTGCGCGACCGTCGGCGAGGTCCGCGGGATGATCGTGCGCTCCGCGTACGCCCAGTTGCATTTCTCTCCCGGGTGGTTGGCGTTCACCACGGCAGCGATGCTCGTCGTCTACGTGGCGCCCCCGCTAATGACCTTGTTTGCCAGCGGCATGCCACAATTTCTCGGAACGATGGCTTGGGTATTCATGACGCTGGCATTGCAACCGACATTGCGTTTCTATCGCGTCTCGCCGTTGTGGGGCGTTGCATTGCCGGCGATCGCGGCTTCGTATCTTGTATTTACGCTCGAATCGGCCTATTGGCATATGCGTGGAAGAGGCGGCGAATGGAAAGGACGTGTACATTGTCGCGTATCCGGACGATGACACCTGTAACCTTTACAGCTGCAACCTTTCGGCGATCGGAGCACTCGTAGAAATGTGCCTAAACATTTTTCGTCGCGTAAGGCGTCGGTAATGCCGGGCCCCGAGGGGGTTGCGCGGCATCTCCGCGTCGCCGACACCGAGTCGGATCTCGACCGTTGTATCGAGACGGCAACTTCGGCATTGCTCAAGCAGCAGCGCCAGGACGGTCACTGGGTCTTCGAGCTGGAAGCCGATGCCACGATCTCGGCAGAATATATAGCGCTGCAGCACTTTCTGGGTGAATTCGATACAGCCCTCGAAGCCAAGATCGCGACCTATTTGCGACGGCTGCAAGCCCCGCACGGAGGCTGGTCGCTGTACCACGGCGGCCCCTTTAACATCAGTGCCAGCGTCAAGGCCTACTTTGCGCTCAAGCTCGTCGGAGACTCGCCGGATGCCGAGCACATGCGACGGGCGCGAGAAGCGATCCTGGCTCACGGCGGCGCGGGCACCACCAACGTCTTCACCCGCATCCTGCTGGCGCTCTTTGGTGTCGTCTCCTGGGCCGCGGTGCCGACGATACCCGTCGAGATCATTTTCCTGCCCCGCTGGTTCCCGTTCCACTTATCGAGGATTTCCTACTGGAGCCGGACAGTGCTGGTGCCGCTTCTGGTCCTGCAGGCGGTGAAGCCGCTGGCGCGCAATCCGCGCGAGGTTCACATCGACGAGCTCTTCCCGGCAGAGCGGCCTGCCGCGCGCCGGCTTGCAAAGGCGCCTCATCAATCGCACGGGCGCTTCGCGCTCTTCGCCGCCGTCGACGCATTGCTGCGTCTGGTGGAACCGCTAGTCCCGAAACGGATCCGCCGGCGCGCGATCGAAAAAGCAGTCGCATTTGTGACCGAGCGGCTCAATGGGGAAGACGGCCTCGGCGCCATTTTCCCGGCGATGGCGAACACGGTGATGATGTTCGACGCGCTG
>VBDA01000129.1 GCA_005883655.1 Betaproteobacteria bacterium
CGCATGTCACGCTGGAGATTCGTAGAATAGTCCACCCGGACGCGTAGGCCTGATGCGGTGCTCGGACGCTACTCGAGCGGATGGCCCTTGACCCTCATAAGCCGTCCCGGACCGAGCTCTCGTAAATCGGGAATGCCAAGCATCGCCATGTCGCGGTCGACCTCGGCGGACAAGAGTCCGATGGCGTGACTGACGCCCGCCGCGCCGGCAACTGCTGCGGCGTATCCGAACGGCCTGCCGGCGAACACGCACTTCGCGCCGAGCGCGAGCGCCTTCAGCACGTCGGTTCCCCGGCGCACACCACCGTCGATCATGACCGGGATCTCCGGACATGCGGCCGCAATCCCCGGCAGGACCCGCAGCGCCGCCACCGCGCCATCGAGCTGACGGCCGCCATGGTTCGACACGATGATCCCATCGGCGCCCGCCTCGCGTGATGCAACGGCGTCTGCCTTGTCGAGAATTCCCTTGATCACCAGCGGTCCCTTCCAGAGACGACGGATCAGCCGGAAATGATCCCAGTTAAGGTGCCCGCGATCGGAATAATCGCGCAGAACGTGCGGCGAGATAATCGGCGGCCCGCGCCTGGCGTAGTTGTTCTCGAAGTGCGGCATGCCATGGCGAAGCAGAGTGCGTAGCAAGGTCCCGAAAAGCCAACGTGGATGCGTCATCCCATCCCATGCCAGGCGCAGGCTGGGCCGGAGCGGCGTCGAAAATCCCGTCCTGATGTTGTTCTCGCGGTTGCCCGACACCTGCGAATCGACCGTGACCACAAGGGTTTCAAAACCGGCCTGCGCGACACGATCGATCAGCGCCGTGATGTCCGGCACATCGCCCGGAAGGTACGCCTGAAACCACGCCGACTTGCTTTCCCTCACGACGTCCTCCAAACGGATCAACGACGACGAGCTCATGATCATCGGGATATTCGCCGCCGCCGCGGCGGTCGCCAGAACAATGTCACCGCGGTAAGCGTATAGCGCGCTGATGCCGATGGGCGAGATGCCGAATGGCGACGCATACGTTTTTCCAAAGAGGGTTGTCTGCTGCGAACGCTTCGACACATCGACCAGCATTCGCGGCAGGAAGCCGAATTCCGCAAACGCGGCGCGGTTGTCGTGCAGCGACCAATCGGTCTCGACCGCGCCGGCGACGTAGCCGAAGATGGGACGAGGAAGGTGCTTGCGTGCCGCCGCCTCGAAGTCGTCCAAGCTCAGCACACCACGCAGCTGTTTTGCGGCCCAGCCGTTCATCATTTTCGCTAGCCTGATAAGTGCTGTGGGCCGCAACCGAAGAGCGGTATGGGATTATACAAATACCGCGGAACGGGTTGGTCCTGCACGCGCAATACTGCCGGACCGTGCCGAAGACTAACCGGTACGCGTGTTAGCGCTTTCCGCCTTTCTCTCTCAGCCACTTGACAGCTTTTGGATCGGCGCTCACACTTAACCTTATGGTTAACTATTCGACCGGCCAGCTCGACACGGTTTTCGGCGCCCTCGCCGATCCCACGCGCCGTGCTGTGCTCGCCAGGCTCAAGCGCGGCGATCACTCGATCGGCGAGCTCGCGGAGCCGTTCGCGATGTCGCTGCCGGGATTCATCAAGCATCTCCGTATTCTGGAAGATGCCGGGCTCATCGTGCGTAGCAAGACCGGCCGCGTGGTGAGCTGTCAACTCAAGGGCGGTGCGCTGAAAGCTGCGATCGATTGGCTGGAGCGCCACGAAGAATTCTGGAACACGCGCCTCGACCGCCTGGACGCGTTTCTGGAGAACAAGGAGAACCAAGCATGGAAATCGCAATCGACGAAAAAACCCGTCTCCAAGTCCGTCGCGTCTATCAGGCCCCCGTTGCCGCCGTCTACGCGGCGTGGACGGACCCGGAGCAAGTAAAACACTGGATGGGTCCGAGCGACGATTTCGGCGAAGCCGAAGTCACCTCGGACCTGCGCGTCGGCGGCCGCTACAGAATCGTGATGCACGCCCCGAGCGGCGAGGTTCACCGCGTCAGCGGCATCTATCGGGAAATCGTGCCCAACAAGAAGCTCGTCTATACCTGGGCGTGGGAAAGCACGCCTGAACGCGAGTCGGTCGTTACGATCGAATTCAAGCCTTCCGGCGACGCGACCGAGCTGGTGCTGACCCACGAGCGATTCGCGGACTCGGAGGCGCGCGACAAGCATCAACACGGCTGGAACGGGTGCATGGACCGCCTCGGCCGTTATCTTTCACGCTGACCGCTCTACAAACTCGAGAGGAGACTGGCAATGGCAAATCCGTTTGTACACGTCGAACTCAACAGTACCGATGTCACCAAGTCGAAGGCTTTTTACGGAAAACTGTTCGACTGGAAACTGGAAGACATACCGAACGATGCAGCGGGCGGCACCTACACCATGATCAGCGTGGGCGACGGCACCGGCGGCGGCATGATGAAAAGTCCGATGCCCGGTGCGCAATCGATGTGGCTTGCGTATGTTCTGGTCGACGACATCGAGGCCGCGACCAAGAAAGCGAAATCGCTCGGCGCCAAAGTGATGAAGGACGTTACCGAAGTGCCGGACATGGGCTGGCTCTCGATCATCGTCGACCCGACCGGCGCAATGCTGGGGCTGTGGAAGGCGAAGGCGCGGGCGAAGTAGTTTCCTCATTCAAAGCGGTACAAGCAATACTGCGACGGTATTGGAAGGATCCTGCCGCGGGCAATGCGCTCCGGCCGATGCGGTGGTACTCTCCCGAAACGAACGCGCCGGCGGCGAATCGCGACCATGCGAATCGCCGCCGGATGCGGAAAATCAATGATGGCGCGCAGCGCGCTCTAGGAGAGACCGCATGAAATCGATTTTCCGTCGTCAATCGCTGACGACTGCGTCCGCAGGAACACTCGCGGCGACCGCCGCCTTCGCCAAGCCGGCGCGCGCCATGCTGGTCGTTCTGGCGATGGTGATGATCGCCGTTATGATCCCTAACCCGAGCTTCGCGCAGCAGAAGAAGCTGGTTCTCTGGACCCACTGGGACCAGAACCCCGAATTCAACAAGTGGTACGCGGAAAAAGGCAAAGAGTTCGCCAAGAAGTCCGGCTATGAGGTCGAAGTGGTCACCATCCCGTACCAGGGATACGAGGCCAAGTACCTGGCGGCCTTCATGGCCAAGAACAGTGCGCCGGACATCTTCATGGGCATGACGCACCACTGGTGCGGTCAGTACGATTTCTGCGACAAGATGCCCGCGGACCTGGCCAAGACCATCGACGAGAATCTGCCGAAGTACATGGGCGAGGTCGGCAAGTGGAAGGGCGTGCGCTACGGGATCCCCATCGAGCACGGCAACTTCCAGCAGATGTACATCAACGTCGACATGTTCAAGAAGGCGGGCCTGAATCCCGACGCCCCGCCGAAGACGATGAACGATTGGCTCGCGGCGATGAAGAAGCTGACGATTGCCGACCCCAAGGGCGGCGAGCCGACGCAGGTGGGCTTCGCCATCCGCAGCAAGGGCCATCCGGTGGGGATCACCGACAAGTTCCTCCCCTTCGCGCACGCCTGGGGTGCCCGGATGTTGAGCCCGGATTTGGACAAGGCTACAGGTTATGCCAACAGCCCCCAGATGGTGGCCGCGCTCACGTTCTTCGGCGACCTCGTCAACAAGGACAAGGTAGCGAGCCTCTCGTTCGGCAATCCCGAAGATGCCTTCGGCCAGAAGCGAGCCGCCGTCATCTTCCGCGAGTCCTGGTTCTTCGGCTGGCTGAAGAAGAACGCGCCCGACGTGAACTTCAAGGTGTACGCGTTGCCCTGCGAGAAGGCATGCCCTGGGGCGGGTGCGCTGTTCCCGTGGACGGACCTGGTCTACAAGAACAGCCCGAACAAGCAGGTCGC
>VBDA01000130.1 GCA_005883655.1 Betaproteobacteria bacterium
GTCGAGATCGAGTGGCTCGACAAAAAGGGGACCGAGCTTCCAGCTTTCTATCAGACCCAACTCGTCGCCGGCACGGCGCCGGACGTGGTCGACCTGCAGGGCGCGATATGGGTCGAATATGCGGCAAGCGGCGCGCTGCTTGATCTCACGCCCTATCTGAAGAAGGAGCCGGAAGTCGCCAAGCTGTTCAATCCGGACTATCTGGCGACCTGGCAGTATCAGGGGAAGAACTACATGCTTCCCTTCTATGTCGCCAAGACGCTTCTCTACTACAACAAGACAATATTCAAGGAAGCGGGATTGTCCGGTCCGCCGCAGAGCTTCGACGAGCTGCTGAGCTTCGCCCAGAAAATGGCGAAGGGTGAAAGGACCGGTTTTCTCACCTTGAATTTCGATTGGCTCTACTGGCCGTTGTTCAAGATGAACGGCATCGAGCTGCTCACCCCGGACATGAAGAAGGCGGCGTTCAACACGCCCCAGATGGCCGACGTCCTGGACCGCCTGGCGAAGGCAACCGATGGCGGCGCAATCAACAAGATTTCCTGGACCGGACGCTGGGTCGAGCCGAACGGGGCCTTCGCCGGCAACACCGTGGGCATGCTGCACGCCCATTCCTCGTCCTATTTCTTCGTGAAGGGCCAGGGATCTTGGATCAACGAGAGCACGCTGGGCGTCGCGCAGGCGCCCGGCTATTGGGCAACGCCAACCAATCACGGATTCGGCATTTCCAAGAGCACCAAAAATCCCGATCTCGCCTGGGCTTTTATCAAGCATGTGACCGGGACCAAATGGGCCACCCGGTTCTCGCAGAGCCGCAAGCTCTTGACCGGGAATACCGCGGCAGATCGCGCGGGACTTGAATCCTTGCGCAAAGACGATCCCTTGGGCGCGCAGGTGCTTCAGACGCAGCTAGAGCATACCGACAAATTCACCGGCAACTGGCCGCTGCCCTTCGACGCGCAGCTCAAGGATGCGTTCTATCCGGAGATCCAGAACGCGGTGCTCGGCCGCAAGAGCGCCAAGGCGGCGCTGGCCGATGCGGAACGCGCGGTCAACCGCGTGCTGAGCCGGAACGCCTAGTGGCCTAGCTTTCAACGAGAGCCGCTCTTCCTCGTGACCATTGCCCCGGCGGTCGCCAATCGGCCGTACCGCCTGGCGCGCAAGCGTACGCGCCAGGCGGTGCTGGTGTGGTGCTTCCTGGCACCGTCGCTCGCCGTCTTCCTGCTCTACCGCATCCTCCCTTTGCTCTGGAACGTCGTGCTCTCATTCACGGCCTGGTCGCCGCTGCGCCCCATGCGGTGGGCCGGCCTCGATCAATACGAGGAGATGCTCCACGATGATGTGTTCTGGCACTCGCTCTGGAACACGCTTATCTTCATTGCCAGCGCGCCCGTCGGCATCGTGATCGCGCTGGGTCTCGCGCTGCTCGTCAGCTCCGACATTCGTGGGCGCGACGTGTATCGCACCATCATCTTCATCTCCTATCCGCTGATGACGGTCGCGGTCGCGATCATCTGGCGCTGGCTCTTCGATGAGCGGGTCGGGCTTATCAACTATATCGCCCGCTCGCTTGATCTCGTCGACCGCCCGATCCAGTTCCTCAATTCCTTCGTATGGGCCCTGCCATCGGTCATCGTCGCCAATATCTGGCAGATGCTCGGGTTCTACATGATCATCCTGCTGACCGGCTTGCAGAATATTCCGCCCAATCTTTATGAAGCGGCGGCGATCGACGGCGCCAATGCGCCGCGCAGGTTCTGGCGGGTTACGCTTCCCCTGCTGAAGCCGTCCCTGTTTCTCTGCTTCGTGATCGGAATGCTCAATTCGTTCACGAGCTTCGACCTGGTCTATGTGATGACCGGCGGCGGCCCGGGACGCGCGACTGAGCTTCTCGTTACCTACATCTACAAGCTGGGCTTCTCGCAGACCCGGTTCGACTACGCGGCGTCGGTGACAATCGTCTTCTTCGTGCTGCTGGTCGGCATCACCTGGGCGGCGAATCGCCTGTCCGGCGGCAACGCCGGCGCGGTGGAGAAAGACTAGGGCCTGATGTACCGCTATCCGCGCTGGCCGATACATCTCGCGCTCGTCGGCGTCAGCCTGCTCATGCTGATCCCGTTCTACTGGGTGCTCAAGACCAGCGTCACCGGCGAGAACATCTTCGCCTATCCGCCGAGCATCCTTCCAAAGTCGCCGCATCCTTTCTATTACGTCGACGTCTGGTACTACATCCCGTTCGCCCGCTATTTCCTGAACAGCGTCGTCGTATCGGCCATCGCGGTCATCGCCAACGTGGTGTTCAATGCAATGGCGGGTTACGCGCTGACGCGGGACTTCCCGGCCAAGCCGTTCGTCCTGCTGCTCTTTCTCTCGTGCATGATGGTGCCGTTTCAGGCGACCATTATTCCGGCGTACCTGATCACCGGCCGCCTGGGTCTGCTCGACTCGTACTGGGGACTGGCGCTGCCGCAATTCTCGACTATCGTCTGCATTTTCGTGTTCAAGGCGAGCTTCGACGCGGTGCCACGATCGCTGATCGATGCGGCGCGCATTGATGGGCTCTCGGAGTGGCGGATCATCTGGAGGGTCATGATGCCGCTCGCCAAGGGCGCGATCGCCACCAACGTTATCCTCGCCTTCATCTGGTCCTGGAACAATTTTCTCTGGCCGCTGATCGTCACCCGCAGCGCCGACATGCAAACACTTCCACTGGGACTCGCTCGCTTTCTGTCGTACCAGGAGGACACGACCGGCGCGCTCTATGCATTCTGCATCATGGTGCTGGCGCCCGGCATCCTTCTGTTCCTGCTGGCGCAGAACGAGTTCATTCGCGGCCTCACCTCCGGAGCGACCAAGGGATGAGCGCCGATGAGGTCGAGCTTCCGCTTTGGCGGCGCCTGCTCATCAACCGGTTCGTGCTGGTGCCCGCGACCATCGCGGTGGCGATTGCGCTTTGGAATGGCTATGTTGCGACCCACGACCACGGGATCGTCGTCGGCCGGGTAGTCGACGCCGCGGGGCTGCCCGTGCCGGATGCGGCGGTGGTGCTTTGGGTGCTGAACTTCACGACCTATGTGGAGAAGACGCGCGCCACGACGGATTCCGCGGGACGCTTCGTGATCACCAATAACGATTCCCATAATATCCGGCTCGCCGCCGAAAAGCCGGGCGTCGGGCGCTCTGCGCGGGTACCGGTGCGGCTATATTTCCGCGCTCAGGACATCGAGCTCAACGAGCCCTTGATTCTTTCGGGCGCGAGTTGAGTCCGCATCAACGCACAACGATATGTCAATGCGAAGCGTTTTGATAACCGGCTGCGATACGGGACTAGGCATCGAGTTCGCTCGCCAGTATGCCGCCGAGGGCTATCGAGTCTTCGCAACGTGTCTCGACCCCAACGCCGCGGACGCTACGCGCGCGATCGAGGGCAACGTGCGAGTTCTAAAGCTCGACGTTTCCGATCTGACGGCGATCGACACGTTGGCCGCCGAGCTGAGAGACGAGCCCATCGACATCCTCCTCAGCAACGCCGGGATCGGAAGGCCTCATCCGCTTTTCGGCAAGACCGACTATGGGCACTGGCACCGTATCCTGGACGTCAACCTGATCGGTCCGATGAAACTCGCCGAGGCATTCGTCGAGCATGTCGCCGCGAGTCAGATGAAGGTGATGGCGTTTGTCTCCAGCCGCATGGGCAGCATCGCTCTCAATACGACGGGTGGATCGTATGCCTATCGATCCAGCAAGGCAGGACTAAATGCCGTCGTCAAGGGGCTCGCGATCGATCTCCAGCCGCGACATATCCTCGTACTCGCGCTGCATCCGGGGTGGGCCAAGACCGAGCCCGGGGGGCGCGTCGATGTGGACCGCAGTGTGGCCGGCATGCGCGCCGTCATCGAGCGCTGCAGCCGGCACGAGACCGGCTGCTTTTTCGCTT
>VBDA01000247.1:0-15690 GCA_005883655.1 Betaproteobacteria bacterium
ATCAGCGCGCGTGGCGTGTCGGAGGCGATCATGCGGCCGTGATCGATCACCGCCAGGCGCGAGCATAAGCGCTCCGCCTCGTCCATGAAGTGAGTCGTGAGCAAAATGGTCTTGCCTTGCGTGAGCAGTTGCCGAAGCCCGTCCCAGATCAGATGCCGCGCCTGCGGATCGAGGCCGGTGGTCGGCTCGTCGAGGATCAGAAGCTCGGGATCGTTGACCAGCGCGCGGGCCAGGGTCAGCCGGCGCTTCATGCCGCCAGACAGCGTGCGTATGCTCGAGGTGCCTTTACTCGAAAGCCCGGCGAATTCGAGCAGGCGTGGAATGCGCTCGTGGAGCATTGCATCGGGGACCCGGAAGTAGCGGCCGTAGATCCGCAAATTCTCGACCACCGTGAAATCGGGATCGAGATTATCCATCTGCGGGACGACCCCGACGCGCACTCGCGCCTCACGCGCGGATTTGGGTACGGGCTCGCCGACCAGCGTAATCGCACCCGCATTGGGGTCGGTCAGCCCGAGACAGCAACGCAAGGTGAGGAGACCGAAGCACTCGCCGCGGCCGATCGCAAAATCGAGGCCGCGCACCACCTCGTTGTCGCCATAGGATTTTCTCAGTCCGACGACGGAAAGAATAGCCGCGTCAGGCGCGCTCATTTTTTCCACATGCCGGTGATCACGCGCTGCAACTGCGGCAGCCGGCCGTGAAAGAAGTGCCCGCACCCGGGAAAGACCATGATCGGCAGTTGCTGCGGCCTGGCCCACGCCAACACATCGGCAAGCGCGACGACATCGTCTTCCTCGCCATGAATAACGATGGTGTCGGGCGCAACGGCTTCGACAGGAAAGCGCTTTACCGCCGGCCCGATCAACACCAGGCGCTCGGCGGTAATGGCGTGCGCTACGCGGGTTTGCACGTAGGAGCCAAATGAAAATCCGGCGAGCGCGACCGGAAGCTCGCCGAACTCGAGCTTTGCGGCCGCGAGCGCCGCCAGCGCGTCGTCCGTTTCGCCGATGCCGTCGTCGAATTGGCCAACGCTTTGGCCCACGCCTCGGAAATTGAATCGTACGGCGGCATAGCCGAGAGCGGCGAAGGTCTTGGCCAGCGTTTGCACGACCTTGTTGTCGAGCGTCCCTCCCTGAAGCGGGTGGGGATGCGCGATGAGCGCGATGCCACGCAGCGAGCCTTCGGGAACGTTAAACGCGACTTCGAGCCTGCCGGCGGGACCGGCGACGGAGCTGCGGCGCTCGCCCCGGGTCAAATCTTGAGCCTGTCGACGACGCGGCCGTGCACGACGTGAGAATCTATTATCTCGTCGATGTCGTGCCGATCGACGTAGGTGTACCAGACTGCATCGGGATAAACCACAATCACCGGTCCCTCGTCGCAGCGGTCGAGACAACCGGCTTTGTTGATCCGGACCTTGCCCTTGCCGTTGAGTCCCAGCTCCTTGACGCGCTGCTTCGCGTACGCCTGCATGTCGCTTGCGCCGTGATTATTGCAGCAGGCTTCCGGCGGATCGCGCTGGTTGCAGCAGAAGAAGACGTGGCGTTGGTAGTAAGTCATTCGGCGCGTGCAGTGAGCCGCGAATTATACGCGAACGCCGGCAACGTCCGCGGGTGACGCAAGGCATCGAAATAGCAAACGGCGAGCGGGGGCCGGCGACGCGTCAAGGCTTTAGCGAGGGATTTCCTGCTCCGGCAGCGTACGCTCGCCCCACGCCGGCTGCCCGACGAGCCACATCAGATAGCAGCTCGCGAGCACCGGCCAGACCACGAGCACGGCGTGCGTCAATCCATTGAAATTGAGCAAGTGACCATAGGGCCAGTCGAACAAGGCCAGTGGCGCGCGTGCCTGCCACATGTCGGGCGCGAGCAGCGGAGCGATCAACGACGACAGAAGCGCGATGGCGCAAAGCGTTGTCTGTAGCGGCCGCGACAGACGGGTCATCAACAATAACCTAATCGCGCCACCCACGACGCCACTAGTCACGCTCGGCTTGAGCCAGTTGTCCCACATGGTTGAGCGCAGCAGGACCGCCGCGGCGGCGCCCTTCAGCATCAGCGCGACGCCGATCAACACCAGTCCCGCGCCACCGAGGTAACGGCGCTGGTGCAGGAGGAGCGCAAGGAACAATCCCACGCCGACGACGTTGAACGCGCTTTGCGCCGCCTGAAGCAGCGTGCCGGCGAAATCGCGGGTCAGCTCCAGTGAGGGATCGAATGTTGCCGCGAACAACGGAATGCCGGGGTTCACCTGCGCCAGCAACCAAATGCCCAGCAGCGCAAGGCCCAAATCGCCGCTCCTTCCTCCGATAAAGACGCGATCGCGCCATCGCGCGATGCGTGCCCGCAAGCCCGGAGTGCTGTTGAGCACCAGCGCCGCCAGGCTCCCCAGCGCGCCCCCAGCCGTATTTGAAACAAGATCGAGCGTGCTCGCGTCGCGCGAGGGCAGGAACATCTGTGTCGTCTCCATGGCGCCCGATAGCAGCGCCGCCATCGCAGTCGCGATCGCAAACCGCATAGCAGCCGTTGTATGCCTTCCCGTCAGCGCGACAAAAAATCCAAGCGGCACATAGGCGACGACATTGATCGCGATATCGTAGCGGGTAAAACGCGCGGGCCATGGCGCGAACAGAAAAAACGGCGTGCCCGGCAGCGGTGTCATCCATCCGGAAAAAGGCTCGAGACTCGCGTACACGATCATGACGCCGTAGAGGAAGGCGAAATATTGTGGAAGCCGCGTGCCGTGGGGGCGCACGTCCAAGCTCATCGCAGAATCTTGCGTACCGCGGTCATCGTTTCGTCCTCCCGCAGCACCGTGAACCCCTGATCGAGAAACAGGGAAAGCGAACCGTGGTAGTGATCCGCGGCGAGCTCGCTCGCGCCGGACTTGAACGGAAACGCGTCGACCAGCTTTATTCCGCGCGCCGCGAAAGACGCGAGCGCCCCGGCAAGAAGTACGCCCGCAATACCTTGCCGGCGCCTTTGCGGTGCGACCACGAAGCAGACAACGACTGCGGCTTCGAATGCTTCGCACGGCAAAGGCGTGGGTTCGATGCGCATCCGGTCGAAGCAGTGCGGCAGCGCGTCTCTTGGCTGTGCGTTGAGCCAGCCGACCACGTCCGCGCCGTCAAGGGCGAGAAACCCGTCCATGGCACCAACCTCGATGCGCGCTTGCATGGCAGTGCGATTCTGGGAAGCCGTCAGTGTCTCCCACTCGATGACCCGCGGCACCTCGTAGAAGTGACAGTAGCACTTGGCCCATTCCGGATTGTCCGCGAACGCCGTGCCGCGCTCATGATCGAAGAAGCGCAGAAAAGCGGCGCCGAGCGCGGGCGTAAGCGGCTTGACGGTAATTTCGTTCATACGTTGCCGTCGCGTGAAGTCCGCTTTTCCATGATGATTACGTCGACCATCATGTCGGGACCAGCGCGCTTCGTTTCGCCGGTTTCATCGAGCCGGAAATCAGCGTCCTGCCTTGATCTCGGTCCACATTCTGTTGCGCACTCGCCGCTGCGCGGTGGTCAGATCCTTCAATTGCTCGAGCTTGGAGGCCATTGCCTTGTCCGGGAAGATCGCCGGATTTTTCCGGATGTCGGGTTTGATGTACTGCAACGCCTCCATGTTGGGATTGCCGGAGCCGATCAGGTTGGTGAGCTCGGCCGAGTTCTTGCCTTCGAGCATGAAGTTCATGAACTTGTGGGCGAGGTCGGGTCGCGGTGCGTCCTTGTGGATGACCATATTGTCGACCGCCAGCACCGCGCCTTCCTTGGGAAGACCGTTCAGGATATGAAACGGCCGCTTGGCGGCCTGCGCGTCGAGATTCGCCTGAAAGATATCGTTGGAGTATCCGTGCACCAGCCAGATGTTGCCCACGGTCAGCTCCTTGATGTACGACGAGGCATTGAATGCAGCCCAATACCGCTTTGCTTTTTTGATCAGGTCCGCCGCCTGCTTCCAATGCGCCTCGTCGACGTCGTTGGCCGAATAGCCGAGGTACTTGAGGGCGGCCGCGAAAAGCTCGCTGGAGCTGTCGAGCACGGTGACCCGGCCTTTGATCTTTTCCAGATACTTCGGCTCGAAGACCACCGCCCAGGTGTCGGTCGGCAGTCCGAGCTCCTTGATCTTTTGGTCGTTGTATCCGATCACCGTCAGCGACATCGCATACGGCACCGAATACTTGTTGTCCGGATCGAAGGGAGTGTTCAGATAGGCGGGGTCGATGTTCTTCAGGTTGGGCAGCTGCGCCTTGTCGATCGGCTTCAGCTGTCCGCCCTTGATCAGCGCCTGGATAACGTTGGACGTCGGAACCAGGATGTCGTATCCCCTCGCGCCGGCCGCGAGCTTGGCCAGCAGCTCCTCGTTGTCGGAGTAATAGGTCTGGACCACTTCGCATTTGCAGAAGTCCTCGAAGCGCTTGACCGTCTCGGGCGCAATGTAATTGTTCCAGTTGTAGAGATGGAGCTGGTCCTTCGCGCCTGCGGGGGACAACAGTGAGGCCAGCAGCAATGAGGCAAGGAGCAGGGTGAGTCGTTTCATGTTTTCCTCCGTCAGATTTCGGAAGGGTTCCGCAATGATCAGTCGGAACGAAGAAGGCTGGGCGTAAGCCTGGATGCGATGACGATCAATGCCAGCGTGAGCAGCATCAGCAGGGTCGACACGGCATTGACCTCGGGCGTGACCGCGATTTTGATCATCGAGTAGATCTGCAGCGGCAGTGTGACGGTCCCCGCGCCGGCGGTGAAAAAAGTGATCACGAAATCGTCGATCGACAGCGTGAACGCCATCAGCGCGCCGGCGATGACGCCGGGCATGATCAGCGGGAGCGTGACGTGGCGAAAGGCCTGCCACGGCGTCGCGCCGCAATCGCGTGCCGCTTCGGTCAGGCTTTCATCCATCCCGGCCAATCGTGCGCGAACGACGATGGCCACAAAGCCGATGCAAAATGCGATATGGGCCAGCGCCACCGAAGCCAGCCCGAGGGTGAAATTCAGCAGGACGAAGAAAATGAGCAGGGAGACGCCCATCAGGATCTCCGGAATCGCGATCGGCGTCAGGACCAGGATCGGTAACAGCCGCGTCTTGTAGCGATACATTGCCACCCCGGCCATCGTGCCCAGCACGGTCGACACCAGGCTTGCCACCAGCGCGATGAGGAGCGAATTGCCGGCGGCGGAGAGCATCTCCTGATTGTGGAAAAGCTTGTCGTACCAATCGAGCGTGAACCCGACCCACTCGGCATTGAGGCGCGAATTGTTGAACGAATAGACGACGACGATGATGAGCGGTACGTATAGGAAGGCGTAGCCCGCGGCTGCAGCCGCCCACAGAGCAACAGGGTGTCTACGCACGGCTGAGAGCTCCGCTCGATCGCGTGCCGAGTTGCGAACGGCCGACCCACGCCGCCAGGCCCGCGAGCACCAGTGCCGCGACGGTCAGCACGATCGAGAGCACACTGCCGAACGGCCAGTCGCGCGTCTCGAGAAACTGCTGCTTGATGATATTGCCGATCAGGCTGTCCTCGGGCCCGCCCAGGATATCGGGAATGGCGAAGATCCCGAGCGCCGGGATAAATACCAGGGCTGCGCCGGCATAGACGCCCGGCAGCGACAGTGGAAAGGTGATGCGCCGGAAGCGCTGCCACCCGTTCGCGCCTAGATCCTGTGCCGCGTCGAGCAATGCCTGGTCATGCTTTTCCAGATTGGCGTAGAGCGGCAGCACCATGAACGGCAGATGCACGTAGACCAGGCAAACCAGCACCGCGAAGGAGCTGAAGAGCAGCGCTACCGGCTCGTGTCCGAACCAGGAAAGCACACCGTTCACGGCTCGCGCCATTGCCGCGTTCGGACCGAGGATGATCATCCACGCGTAGATGCGGATCAGGAAATTGCTCCAGAAGGGGAGGATCACCAGCAGCAAGAGCAGATCGCGATATTTTTTCGGGCTTCTCGCGATCAGCGCCGCCAGCGGATACGCAAGCAGGAGGCAGAAAAGGGTGGTCAGCAGCGCGTACCAGACCGACTTGACGAAAATCTGTGCATACACCGACTCGGTGAAGAACCTCACATAGCTGTCAAGATTGAGGTCGAGCCTTCCGTCCTCGACCAGGGGACTCAAGCCACCAAACTCGCCTGGCGTGCGAAACGACGCCAGCACCATGATGAGTGACGGGATCGCGAAAAAAAACAATAGGTAGACAAGCGGCGGTGCGCTGACCAGCCACTTGCCGAAACGTTCGCTCGAGCGCGAGGTCATGGCGCTATGAGATGAAGTGCCCGGCATCGACGCTCCAGCTCATCTCGACGGCATCGCCGACTTCGAAGAACTTGGTGCGGCCCGCGCCCGAATTGGCAAGCAGCGTCTCAAGCTTGCAACCTTGCGGCGTGCTGACGATGTACACCGTGACGTCGCCGAGATAAAGGTGATCGGTCACGGTGCCGCGGAAATGATTGTTGGATTCGGTATCGGATCTGCCGTCGGGCTTTGCTTCGGGTCTGCGATCGGGCTCGGCAATGGTCGCCCCCACAGCGGACGTCGAAGTGGCGACGCGAATCTTCTCCGGCCGCAGCGCGATCGCGCCGCTCTTACCCCCGGTCACTGCCGCGCTGCTCGCGACGCGAACCGGGCCAAGGCCTTCCGCATCGATGGTTACGACACCGTTCCCGCTCGCAGTGACCGGGCCTTCCAGCAGATTGCACTTGCCGATAAAGTCCGCGACAAAGCGCGACGTCGGAAAGCTGTAAATCTTCGCTGGCTGGTCGAGCTGCTCGACCCGTCCCTTGTTCATGACCGCAATGCGGTGCGACAGCGCCAGTGCCTCGGTCTGATCGTGGGTCACGTAGACGAAGGTGATGCCGACTTCCTTTTGCAGATTGATGAGCTCGATCTGCATTTCTTCGCGCAGCTTGGCGTCGAGCGCTGCGAGGGGCTCGTCGAGGAGCAGGACCGCCGGGTGCGTGACCAGCGCGCGGCCGATGGCGACGCGCTGCTTCTGGCCGCCGGAAAGTTCGTGGGGATAGCGTTTCCCGAAACCGATGAGACGCACGTCCTCGAGGGCCGCCTGCACTTTGGCGGGGACCTCGGCTGCCGGTGTCTTGGCCATTTGCAGCGGAAAGGCGATGTTGCCTTCGACGCTCATGTGCGGGAACAAGGCGTAGCTCTGGAAGACGGTACGAACCGGCCGCTGCTCGGGCGGCCGATCGGCAAGGTCCTCGCCGTTGAGCAGAATGCGACCGTCGTCGGGCAGATCGAAACCGGCGATCATGCGCAGCAGCGTCGTCTTTCCACAGCCGGATGGGCCGAGGAGGGTGAAGAATTCCCCGGCCTCGATGGCGATGCTGACCTGATCGACCGCGGTAAAGTCGCCGAAACGGCGGCTGACGTTCTGGATCTCGAGCAGCGCCATCGCGGACTGAACCGGTCTCCTTGATGATCGCAGGATTGTAGCAAAATGAGAGGCGCGCCTAGCGGCGTCAACGCCGAATTCGATACAGCCTGGCTCATTTTGATGAAACCCCGTGCCGCGCTCGCCATCGCAATGCTTTGCTTTGCGTTACATGTCGAAGGCGAGACGCCTCAATCGTATCTGCTCGATCCGTTCGCGCAGGCCACCTCCGGCCACCAGGGATGTCCTCCGGTGAAGCCACCTCTTCTCGACGAACAGCAGATGCGCTCGCAAGCGCATTCGCGAGCCGAGCGTGGAACGTCGTGCTGTCTCGCCGGCACCTGCGAGTGCGGCGGTCCGTACAAGCACGATGCGGAAATCAACGATCGGGTGGTCGAGGCGATCAGAGCGGACAAGCGCTTTCGCGACACGGCGGTATGGGTGACGACGACGCGTGGATTCGTCAGCTTGCAGGGATGCGTTCGCAGTCCGGCGCAGAAAAACGCGCTGGGCCGGGTGGTGAAACCGCAGGCCGGAGTCGTGCTGGTGTGGAATGAAGTGACGACGAAGCGGCCGGGAAAATAGTTCGTGCCCGGCCCGACTCGTCCTGCAGCGAGTCACACAACACGTTCAACGCGATGGTCGAATCCCCAAGTTGTCATTCCCGCGAAAGCGGGAATCCAGTGTCGTTTAAACGAACGCCGCTCGGTCCCCGCTGAAGCCTGCCCTCGAATGCTTGAATCGGGGGCGGGGACGACGTGTTTTTTCGACGCGCTTACCCGTTTCGCAACCGCACTAGAGCGGCCGCATCAGCAACAGCGCTATCACTCCCGCTAGCAGCACCGCCACCACCGCCAGCCAGCGGTTCCGCGCACGCTGTACCGCCGCAAACTCTTTCAGCGCGACGTCGGCTGCGGCCGGCGGTGCCGACAGGCGGGTATGCAACAGCCTCGGCAGCAGCGGCAGCGCGGTCATGAGAAACGGAGCTTCGTCGCGCAGACGGCGCTCGAATGCGCGCCAGCCGATCTGATCGCGCATCCAGCGCTCCAAAAAGGGTTTCGCCGTCACCCAGAGATCGAGATTCGGATCGAGTTGCCGGCCGAGGCCCTCGACATTGAGCAAGGTCTTCTGCAGCAGCACGAGCTGCGGCTGAATCTCGACGTTGAACCGGCGCGACGCCTTGAAAAGCTGCACCAGAACCTTGCCCAGCGAGATTTCCTTCAGCGGCCGATCGAATATCGGCTCGCAAACCGCGCGGATTTCGCTTTCGAGCGCGTCGACGCGGGTATCGGCCGGCACCCAGCCGGATTCGATATGCGCGGTTGCGACCCGGTGATAGTCACGGCGGAAGAACGCGAGAAAGTTCTGCGCGAGATAGCTCTTGTCCGTGTCCGACAGCGTTCCCATGATGCCGAAGTCGAGCGCGATGTATTTGCCCTTGTCCGTCGGGTCGGTCGCGACGAAGATGTTTCCCGGATGCATGTCGGCGTGGAAGAAGCCGTCGCGAAAAACCTGGGTGAAGAAAATCTCGACACCGGCGCGCGCGAGCTGTTGAACGTCGATGCCCTGCGCGACGAGCCTGTCGACCTGGGCAATCGGCGTTCCCTCCATCTGCTCCATGACCATTACTTCGCTGCTGCACCAGTCCCAGAAGACCTCGGGCACGAGAAGCAGCGGCGAGTGGAGGAAATTGCGGCGGAGCTGCGAGCAATTCGCCGCTTCCCGCGCGAGATCGAGCTCGTCGTGGATGGTGCGGTCGAACTCGGCCACGACCTCGCGCGGCTTCAGCCGTCTGCCGTCGGACCAGAGCTTCTCGACCATCAGCGCGCCTGCCTGCATCAGCGCCAGGTCTTTTTCGATCGTGTTGGCGATGTTCGGGCGCAGCACCTTGACCGCTGCCGGCGTCCCGTCGGGAAGCGTCGCCAGATGCACCTGAGCGACCGAGGCACTCGCCACCGGCGTCCGATCGAAGGTACGAAACACGCTTTCCACCGGCTTGCCGTAGACGCGCTGCAGGGTCGCGATCACTTGCTCGCTGGGAAACGGCGGAACGCGGTCCTGCAGGCCTGCAAGCTCGTCGGCGATGTCGGTGGGCAAAATATCGCGACGCGTGGAGAGCATCTGTCCGAACTTGACGAAGATAGGTCCCAGCTCCTGCAATGCGAGCCGCAACCGTTGCGCGCGTGGCGCGGACAGGTCGCGCCAGAAGGTGACCGCCCGCGCAGTCGGCCTCAGCCAGTGAAACCGCTCATGACCGAGCAGGAACTCGTCGAGCCCGTACTTGAGCGCGACGAGCAGAATCTTCATCAGCCGGAACAATCGCATGCCGCGATTGTAAGGGATGGCCCGCAGCCTGCGTCCTAGGGTCGAGTAATCATGCCAGGAGCCATTGATGGAAGCAGGGGTCCGGCGTAGATTCATATGGCGATGTATCGCCCCGGCCATCATGGAATCGCATCTCACTGACATCACGCGCGTTATCCAGCTTGCCATCGCGCCGGTGTTTCTGCTGACCGCGATCGGCACCCTGATCGCCGTGCTCAACGTCCGCCTGGGGCGCAATGTCGATCGCCGTCGCGTTCTCGAAGAGGATCTGCGGGGAACAGCGGACAACAAGCAGACGGATGAACAGCGCGTCCACCAGCGCGAGACGCGATTGCTGACGCGCCGGATCAGGCTGATCTACTTCGCGATGCTATCCGCCGGCTTCGGAGCGCTCCTGGTGTGCCTGGTCGTCGCCGGATCGTTTGTCGGCGCTCTGGTCGCTGTCGACATCTCGCGCGAAATCGCAGTCTTGTTCATTCTGGCGATGTTCGCGGTAATCGGCTGCCTGGGCATGTTCTTGCGCGAAGTTTATCTGGCCGTGACGACGGGCGGACACAAGATTTCCTAGCCCGCTTTCTTGGCTTTCTTGGCCTTGGCGGCACCTGCCGGTGCGGCCTGATCGAGGCGCAGCGCAAGCGCGTCGATGCGAGCCGCGACCGCCGCGGCCTCCGCGACGAAATCAGCGAAGGTGCTCGCGCCCACACCGAGTCCGGACTCGTCGCGCGCATAGCTCGAGAGGCTCTCGCCGAAGCTCTGCGCTGCGCGTTCGGGCAGCGACAGCAGCTCACGTCCCGCATCGGCGACGCGGGTGCCGATCAGTGGGCCGAGCGCGCTCGCGAACGCCTGCTCGACAAACCACGGCAAGGTTCGCGCGAGGTCCGCGAGTGTCGCCGCAAGCGCGGCGTCACCGTCCACGGCGACCAGTTCCGTCCAGCGTTCGGGATGTGCGAGTAGCGTCGGAAGGCGCAGCGGAGGAATCGATAGCGTCAAATCGGCGGCGGATTGCGCCGCGGACAGCATGCCGCTGGGCGCGATAGCCAGCGTGGAAGCCATCGGTCCGCAGACCATGCGCACGGTACGCCCGGCGTGGGCCGACAATCGCTCGCGCGCCCAATCTTCGCGCTCGAGAACGCGGTTGGCAAGACTGATTGCAGGGTCGATTGCCTGCATGAGATCAATTGCGGGCGGCGTTTACAGCGCGTAGCCGCGATGCAGCGCGACAGCGCCTGCTGCCAGGTTGAACCATTCGACGCGCTCCAAACCCGCCGTTTCCATCATGGCTTTGAGCGCGGCCTGGTCCGGGTGCATGCGAATCGACTCGGCGAGATACCGGTAGCTTGCTTCATCGCCCGCGACCAGTCGTCCAAGGCGCGGCAAAACGTTGAAGCTGTACCAGTCGTAGGCCGGCCGCAACGGTCCCCAGATCTGGCTGAATTCGAGGATCAGGGCGACGCCGCCAGGCTTCAACACGCGTCGCATCTCGGCGAGCGCGGCGTCCTTGCGGGTAACGTTGCGCAGCCCGAAGGCGATGCTGACACAGTCGAAGGAGCGCGGCGCAAAAGGCAGCGCCTCGGCGTCGCATTGGACGGCGGGCAGCAACTTGCCTTCGTTGAGCATCCGGTCGCGACCGACCGCCAGCATTGCGCCATTGATGTCGGTGAGAACGACCCGGCCGTCCTCCCCCACGCGATCCGCGAACAGCCGCGCGAGGTCGGCGGTCCCGCCTGCGACATCCAGCACGCGGGCGCCCCTCCGAATACCGCTTGCCTCGACGGCGAACCTCTTCCAGGCGCGATGCAGCCCAACGGACATGAGATCGTTCATCAAGTCGTAGCGGGTCGCGACAGACTCGAACACGCCTTTGACTCGCCGCGTCTTTTCTTCCGGCGAGACACGCTCGAAACCGAAGTCCGTCTTTTCGCTCACTAGTGCTGATGACCGCAGGCGTGGGCGGGCGCCGCCGCGGCGGCGTTCGGATCGGCATCACGGCTCGCGCCCGCGGCATTGAGCCGCTTGAGATATTCGTCCCACATCGCATCGTGCCGCGACCCGAGCTCGTAGAGATAGTCCCAGGAGTAGATGCCGGTGTCGTGTCCGTCCGAGAACTTGGGACGAATCGCGTAGTGCCCGACCGCTTCGACCTCCGCGATGGTGACTTCGCGTTTGCCCACCTGCAGCGTTTCCTGGCCGGGTCCGTGGCCGCGCACGTCGGCGGATGGCGAATAAACTCTGAGGAATTCGTACGGAAGCCGAAAACTCGCGCCGTCGACAAAAGAAAGCTCCATCACGCGCGAGGCCTGATGGAGCTTGATTTCGGTTGGAACAGGAGCGTTTGAGTCGGAGCCGGTCATGGGATTCGCCTGGCGCGTGCTGGGTTTGACGCGGCATATCAGGATACCAGACCCAATGCCAAGACCACCTGAGCCCCGGCAATCGAAGGCCAGCCCCGCGTGCCGGCGCTTCTAGAAGCGGTTGGCGGCCATGGGATTGGTGGCGTCCGGGACCAGGTCCATGTTGCTTATGCCGGCCATGACGTTGCGGCTCTTCGCGTCCTTGCCGTGCAGCTTGATCTCCAGGCGCAGGTCGTTGAGAGAATCGGCATTGCGCAGCGCGTCCTCGTAGCTGATGAGCCCCGCTTCGTACAGGTCAAATAGCGCCTGATCGAAGGTCTGCATGCCGAGCTCGCGCGATTTTTTCATGATCTCCTTGATGCCCGAGACGTCGCCCTTGAACACCAGGTCGGAGATCAGCGGCGAGTTCAGCATTACCTCGACCGCCGGGACGCGCCCACGGCCGTCGCGGCGCGCAATGAGCCGTTGCGCGACAAAAGCGCGAATATTGAGCGACAAGTCCATCAGCAGTTGCGAGCGGCGCTCTTCGGGGAAGAAATTGATGATCCGGTCCAGCGCCTGGTTGGTGCTGTTCGCGTGCAGCGTCGCCAGGCACAGGTGGCCGGTTTCCGCAAAGGCGATGGCATAGTCCATCGTCTCGCGATCGCGAACTTCGCCGATCAGAATGACGTCCGGCGCCTGCCGCAGCGAATTCTTGAGCGCGATCGACCAGCCTTCGGTGTCGACCCCGACTTCACGCTGGGTAATGATGCAGTTCTTGTGCTCATGCACGAACTCGATCGGATCCTCGATAGTGATGATGTGCCCGTAACTGTTCTCGTTGCGATAGCCGAGAAGGGCCGCCATCGACGTCGATTTGCCGGCACCGGTCGCACCGACGAACATCATGATCCCGCGCTTGCTCATGCAGACGTCCTTGAGCACCGGCGGAAGGCTGAGCTCATCGAAGGTAGGAATCGTGGTGTTGATGGTCCGCATCACCATGCCCACGCGGCCCATCTGCACGAATGCGTTGCAGCGGAAGCGGCCGATGCCCGGCGGGCTGATCGCGAAGTTGCATTCCTTGGTCGACTCGAACTCCGCTGCCTGCTTGTCGTTCATGACGCTGCGCACGATCTCGATGGTGTGCTGCGGGGTCAGGGCCGTCTTCGACACCGGCGCGATCCTGCCGTCGATCTTCACCGCCGGAGGGAAGCCGCCGGTGATGAAGAGATCCGAGCCGTTTTGCTTGACGAGCAGATCGAGCAGCTCGTGGATGAATTTGGTGGCGGTTTCGCGTTCCATGACGTGATCTCCAGAATTCCTAGTGGGCCGCTAGCTTAGCCCCCGAACAGAT
The DNA here is from genome assembly GCA_005883655.1 of Betaproteobacteria bacterium. Classification (GTDB taxonomy): domain Bacteria; phylum Pseudomonadota; class Gammaproteobacteria; order Burkholderiales; family Casimicrobiaceae; genus PALSA-1003. The sequence continues at coordinate 13,396 of VBDA01000247.1, forward strand.
CCTTGTTTACCGCCCGAGTGCGAGCCTCGGACATGGCAATCTGATTGCGGCGAACCATGTCGGTCAGACATTGATCCAGCGTCTGCATCCCGGCCGCCTGACTGGTCTGGATCGACGAATACATTTGCGCGACTTTGTTCTCGCGGATCAGATTGCGGATTGCCGGAGTGGCGATCATGATTTCGTGCGCCGCGACGCGGCCTTGCTGGTCCTTGGTCTTGAGCAAGGTTTGCGAGATCACCGAAACCAGCGACTCCGAAAGCATTGCCCGCACCATGTCCTTTTCCGCGGCCGGAAAGACGTCGATGATGCGGTCTATGGTCTTTGCCGCGGAGCTGGTGTGCAGGGTCGCGAACACCAGGTGGCCCGTTTCGGCCGCGGTCAGCGCCAGCCGGATGGTTTCCAGGTCGCGCATTTCGCCCACCAGGATGTAGTCGGGGTCTTCGCGCAGCGCAGCGCGCAGCGCGTTGGCGAACGACATCGTGTGCGGACCCACTTCACGTTGATTGATCAGGCACTTTTTCGAGTCGTGGAGAAATTCGATCGGGTCCTCGATCGCGAGGATGTGGCCATACTCGTTTTCGTTGACGTGATTGATCATCGCCGCCAGCGTGGTCGACTTGCCCGATCCAGTCGGCCCGGTCACCAGTATCAACCCGCGCGGCCGGTCGGTCATCTCGGCGAACACTTTTGGGGCGTTCAGCTCCTCCAGCGATAGAACCTTGGACGGAATGGTACGGAAGGCAACCGCAGCGCCGCGCTCCTGATTGAAGGCGTTGACGCGAAAGCGAGCAAGATTCGGGATGCCGAACGAGAAGTCGCATTCGAGCATCTCCTCGTAGGTCTTGCGCTGTGCGTCGCTCATGATGTCGTACACCATGGCGTGCACGTCCTCGTGCTCCATCGGCGGCAGGTTGATGCGCCGGATGTCGCCGTGCACCCTGATCATCGGCGGCAGCCCAGCCGACAGGTGCAGGTCGGAAGCCTTGTTCTTGACCGCGAAAGCGAGCAGTTCGGCAATGTCCATTTATAATCCCAGGAGCCAACGTCGGACCACTTCAAGCTGCTGGCAGGGGAGACGAGGCAGGCCGGCTATTCTCGACTTGTGGCCCACAACTTTTTTCAACCCTATGCCGGCGTCATTCGATTATGAGCCTAGACGAGAAGGCGTGGCAAGACATTCGCTTACGCATCGTCGCAGCCGCCAAGGCTGCCCACCGCGATCCGGGCTCGATTCGAGTTATCGCGGTGAGCAAAAGCTTCCCGGTTCAGGCCCTTCAAACCGCGTATGCGATGGGACAGCGCGCGTTCGGAGAGAATTACGTCCAGGAGGCACGGCCCAAGATCGCCGCGCTGTCCGGGCTCCCGGGCATCGAATGGCACCTCATAGGGCCTCTGCAGAGCAACAAGGCAGGGGCCGCGGCGCAGAGCTTCTCGTGGGTCGAGACCATCGACCGGCACGAGATCGCACGGCGTCTCTCGACTGCCCGCGACGTCCACTTGCCCCCGCTCAACGTTTGCATCCAGGTCAACATCAGCGGCGAGAGCAGCAAGCATGGAGTGATTCCATCGATGGCGCTGGCGCTGGCGCGCGAAGTTGGGAAGCTCCCCGGCCTCGCGCTGCGCGGGTTCATGGGTATCGCGCAAACGGCCGACGAGGGCGCGCAGGTGCGAGCCCAGTTTCACTTGCTTCGCGAGCTGTACGATGCCGGCCGCCGCGAAGGGCTTGCGCTCGACACGCTGTCGATGGGTATGTCCTCGGATTTCGAACTCGCCATTGCCGAAGGCGCAACACAGTTGCGCATCGGTAGCGCGCTGTTCGGGCCCCGTGGTTCGGCAACGACGACTCGCATCGACCATTCGATGACACAGCGCTGATTTTCAACAGGGTCAATCGAGGATGAAAGCTTGAACATTACCTTCATCGGCGGCGGCAACATGGCGCGGGCGCTGATCGGCGGCCTGGTGGCGCGCGGCAGTGCGTCGAACGCCTTCGCCGTCGTCGACCCGAGTCCCGACGCGCGCTCGACGATCTCCGCTCGCTTCGGTGTCGCCACGTTCGCCGCCATCGAGCCACCGGCGGTGGCTCACGCCGAGATCATCGTTCTGGCGGTCAAGCCTCAAAGCGTGCGCGTCGCGTCGCGCGAGCTCGCGACGCTCCTCAAGCGTCAGATCGTGATCACCATCGCCGCGGGTATCCGGCTTAGCGACCTGTCGCGCTGGCTGCTGGGTTACCGCCGTCTGGTGCGCGCCATGCCGAACACCCCAGCGATGATCGGCGCCGGAATCACCGGC
>VBDA01000247.1:15733-22001 GCA_005883655.1 Betaproteobacteria bacterium
GTCGGTGCTGGAAGCCGTCGGCAGCACACTGTGGTGCGAGCGCGAAAGCGACCTGGATGCGGTGACGGCGATCTCCGGCAGCGGTCCGGCCTACGTTTTCTACTTTCTGGAGGCGCTGGAAGATGCCGCTCGCGGCCTCGGCTTTGGCGACGTCGAAGCAAGACGTCTTGCGCTGGCGACGTTTTCGGGTGCGGTTCGACTGGCCGAGCAAAGCGATTCCGAACCGCTGCTCCTGCGGGCACAGGTGACGTCCAAGGGTGGCACCACCGAGCGCGGCATCGCCGCCCTCGAGCAGGCCGGAACCAAGGCCGCCGTCGCGGCGGCGGCGCAAGCGGCGTTTGCGCGCGCTGGCGAGCTCGGTGATCTCTTCGGCAGCGAAAGTTGAGCCGCGCTTCATGCTGAACCAGGCGCTGCGCTTTCTGATCGATACCGCGTTTGGCTTCGTCGTTTACGCCGCGCTGCTGCGTTTCATCATGCAATGGTGGCGAGCGCCGTTCAGGAACCCCATCGGTCAGGCAGTCACGGCGCTCACCGATTGGGCGGTCAAGCCGCTGCGCAAATTGCTGCCGGGTTTCGGCGGTTACGACTGGGCGTCGCTCGTCTTTGCGTGGGTCGGACAGGTGCTATGGCTCGCCGCGCTTGCCTCGCTCGGAAGCGCGGAATTTTCTGGCACGCTCGTCGGCTACCTGCTCTTGCTGGCAGTCCTCGAGTTGCTCAGGGCGTCGCTGTGGATTCTGATCGGCGCGGTATTCATCCAGGCTATTTTGTCCTGGGTCGCGCCCGACGGCCCGCTCGCCGGCGTACTCAACGCGCTGACATTTCGCGTTCTCGCTCCGATTCGGCGGGTCATCCCCCTGGCGCAGCTCGCGCTCATCCTGCCGTTGGCGTGGCTGGAGCAGAGCCTCGCGCGGTTGTTTCAGTGACGGCACCCGGCTGGCGGCGCGACGCCGCCGACCCGGCGGCCCGACAGCGATTGGGGATAACCGGAATCGCTAGAGGTTCCGGGCGAGCGCGTTGGCGAGCCGTACAAAGTCGCTGACGGCAAGCGTTTCGCCGCGCACGCCGGGGGCGATGCCCTCCCGCTCGAGCTCTTCCTCGGTTGCGAGCAGTTTGAGTGCGTTCTTCAGCGTCTTGCGACGCTGCCCGAAGGCGGCGGCGACGACCCGTGCGAAAAGCGCTTCGTCATCGATTTGCGCCCGCGCGCGCTCGAGCGGCGTCAGGCGCGCAATCGCCGAATCGACTAGCGGCATCGGCCGAAACGCCCCCGGCGGCACGATGAACAATCGCTCGATGCGAAAGCGGGTCTGCAGCATCACCGAGAGCCTGCCGTAGTCGGGCGTCGCCGGCGCGGCCGCCATCCGCTGCACGACTTCTCTTTGCAACATCACCGTCGCGTCGCGCAGGTTTGTCTCGTATTGCGCGAGGTGAAACAGCATCGGCGAAGAGATGTTGTACGGCAGGTTGCCGATGACGCGCAACTCTCGCCCAAGCGTCGCGAAGTCGAAGGTGAGCGCATCGACATTGTGCATGCGCAGCCGATCGGGGCTGAACTCGGCGCTCAATCGGGCGGCCAGATCGCGATCGATCTCGATGACGGCAAGCCGCTTGACCCGCGCCAGCAGTGGCCGCGTCAGCGCGCCGAGCCCGGGACCGATTTCGACGATGTTGTCATCGGGCGCCGGATCGACCGCGGCGACGATGCGGTCGATGTACTGGCGATCGACAAGAAAGTTCTGGCCAAACCGCTTGCGCGGCGGGTGGCGGGCAGCAGTCACATGCGGGTCACGCGCGGATCATGGGCGCGAGTGCTTGAGCTCGATGGCCAGCGCCACTGCCGCGAACAACGATCCCGGATCGGCGCTGCGGGCGCCGGCGCCGTCGGCGGCAAGGTCGAGCGCGGTGCCATGATCGACCGAGGTGCGCACGATCGGAAGCCCGAGGGTCACGTTGACGCCGTGGCCGAAGCTCGCGTGCTTCAGCACCGGCAGCCCCTGATCGTGGTACATCGCGATCACGCAATCGAATTCGCTCGCTTTGGCGGGAACGAAGACCGTATCGGCAGGAAGCGGACCGGCCACGGCTAGGCCCTGCTCGCGAAGCGCTGCCAGCGCCGGGGCGATGATCTCGATTTCCTCCCGGCCGAGATATCCGTCCTCGCCGGCATGAGGATTGAGGCCGCAGACCGCGATGCGCGGCTTGGCAATACGGAACTTGGCGGAGAGCTCGTCGGCGACGATGCGCACCGTTCGTGTCACCAGTGCTTCGGTGATCGCCGCCGGAACCGCGGAGAGCGGCAGGTGAGTGGTCGTCAGCGCTACGCGCAGCGGACCGGCCGCGGTGGCCCCGACCAGCATCATGACCACCGTGGCGCCGGTGCGCTCGGCGAGGAACTCGGTGTGGCCGCTGAATGCCATGCCGGCATCGTTGATCACGCTCTTTTGCACCGGCGCAGTGACCATGGCGGAGAATTCGCCGGCGAGGCATCCGGTCAACGCGGCGTCCAGCGTCGCGAGCACTGCCTTGGCATTGCCAGGGTCGAGTCGCCCGGGAACGACGGGAACCGCGAGCGGAAAATGCGCGACCTCGAAGGTTCCCGGCGCGGCGTCGCGCCCGCGAATATAAGGAACGATGCGCACTCCCGCACGCAGACGGCGGGCACGATCGCGCAACAGCTCGATGTCGCCGATACCGATCAGACGCGCGGCCCACCGACGCTCGGCCAGCCGCACGCAGAGGTCGGGGCCGATGCCCGCAGGTTCGCCCATGGTGATGGCGATGGGCGCGTTCGCGTTCATCGCGGAATGCTTTAGCTCAGCGGCTCGACGTGGATATCGGCTCCGTCGCCGAAAATTTCCACCTTGACCTCCGGCGCCGCGGACACCCGCACGCGTCCTTCGGGGAGCACGATCCTTGCCTGCACGAAACCTTCGAGCGCGTGCGACGGTGTGCCGAACAGCCACAGCGCGTCGAGCGGCTTCGCCTTGTCGATTTCGCCGGTGTGCTGCACGACCGGGCCGAGGGGAAGCGCGTAGCCCTCGCGTCCGAAGACCGGAAAACGGTCCAGCGTCGCGCGATAGCGGATCACCTGGCGGCCGGCCAGGCGCTGCCGGCTCGACAAGTCGTACCAGGCGCCGGGAGGCAATGCGATCTCGACCTCGCCGCCGGCGGCGACGATCGGCGCGACCAGCAGCGCGTCGCCGCACATGAACTGCGTCTCGAAGCTTCGCGTCAGCGCGGTCGTCGGAAAGGCCAGCGGCATCGCCCGCAACACCGGCAAACCGGTCGCGATGGCCCGTGCGATTACGCTCTGCAGATACGGAAGCAAGCGGTAACGGAATTCGATCCACTGACGCGCGATCGCTTCGGTCTGGTCGCCGAATGCCCACGGCTCGCGAGCGCCGATGCCGTGCACCCGCATGTGCGAGCTGAAAACGCTCATCTGCAGCCAGCGCAGGTAAAGCTCCGCCGACGGCTGCACCGAGCCGTAGAAGCCGCCGATATCGCTGGCGTGATACGGCACGCCGCTCATGCCCCACGACAGCCCGCCGCGGATGCTCGCCGCCAGGCCTTCCCAGTCGCTCTGCGGATCGCCGCCCCACTGGATCGGATATCGCTGGCTGCCGGTCCAGCCGGCGCGGGCCCAGACCATGGGCAAGCTGTCCTGGCTGCCGAATTTTTTCGTCGCCTCGTACACGCAGCGGTTGTACAGCAGTGGATAGACGTTGTGCAGGCGCTTGCCCCGGTCGCCGTTGAAGGCGACCGCGTCATCGGGAACGTGCTCGCCGAAGTCGCTCATGATGACGTCGACGCCCGTTTCGAACAGCGACCGGTGCGCGTCGCGCCACCACGCATAGGCAGCGGGATTGGTGAAATCGACCAGACCACTTTCCGGCAGCGCGGTCAGCACGTCGCCGAAGGGCGAGGTCTCCGACGAAGTATCCCAGCCGAAGACATAGGGATCACCGTTCGCGGTCCTCAGCAGATAGTCCTTGTCCGCGAGCTCCTGAAACAGCGGCGAGTGAATGGATACGTACGGATATTCCCACACACAGATCTTGAGCGAGTTCGCCTTGATTTTCGCCAGCACCGACGGTGGATCGCGAAAGCGCTGCGGGTCCCAATGAAAATCGAAACGCGTCTGAGGGTCCCATGCCGCGCGGCCGTCGAAGGTGAGCACGTCACAGGGAATGCGGCGGGCGCGAAGCTTGACGGCGACCGCGGTGGCCTCCTCGGGCGTTCGATAGTAGGCTTTGGAGATCCAGAGCCCTAATCCCCACAGCGGGACATCCGGCGCGCGACCGGTGAGATGCGTGTAGTGATCCAGCACCTGCGCGGGATCGCGACCCAAAATGAGGAACAAGTCGAGCGCTTCATCGTCGACGATGGCGCAATAGGAGCGGTGCGACCATTCGGGGTAACCGACACCGTGGAGGACCCGTCCGGGGGTATTGACGAAGATGCCCCACGCCGACTTGCCCGAGCCCGGGCTCCAGCAGAACGGCACATTCTTGTAGGAGAGCCCGGTGTTGACGCCAAGCGCGTCTTCCACCTGCGACTCGATCAACTGCCCGCGCTTGTTGAGCGAGCCGAATTTCTCGCCCAGCCCGTACACCGGCTCACCGGAGCCCAGTGCGAAGGCGGCGATCCATTGCGCTCCCGTGCGCGCGCGGCCGATTACCGGCAGGCGCGTGAAGCCGCGGAAATGTTCATCGGTGATCGAAGCGAGAACCCGCAGACCGTCGTGAAACAGCTGGATCGACAGCGGCTCGCCTCCGATTTCAAGCCGCGTGTTGCCGGCAGTGAACGTCCAGAAGCCGGGTAAGGGCTGCGCCACCTCGCAGCGCTGGGCGCGGCCGAGGACGAGGCCATAGTCGGGGCGAGTATTGGGGCCGGCTCTGAGCCGGAAGATCCCGGGGCCGAAGCAATCGATTTCGAGGATGTCGCCGGTATTGGTCGCAAAAGCGGCGCCGGATGCGGTCGCGCCGAGACTATTGGACGCGTCGAGCCGGATGAAAGCGGTGGTATCGAGCCGCATCGTGATGTCGCTATATCGTGGATCTGCTCGTTTCAGCCGCCGAACTTCGGCTCGGGCAATCCCGCGATATCGACCCGCATGGCGAAAATTCCACCCGACTCCGGAAGCCTCGCGAGCTCGTCGGCCTCGCGCTTCTGACGCGCGGTCGTCACATAGAGCGTGCGCAGGTCGTCGCCGCCAAACGCGCACATCGTCGGGCACATGGCGGGAACGGAATATTCGGTCAGCCGCAGTCCCTGCGGGGAGAGTCGAACCACCTTGGCGCCGCGATAAAAGGCGCACCAGTAGCAACCCTCGCTGTCCACCGCCGCGCCATCGGGCCGATCGGTTTCGCCCTCGAAATGCGCGAACACGCGGCCGTTCGCCGGTGTGCCGCGCGCGCCGTCGAAGTCGTACGCGCGGACCGTGCGCGCCGGCGTGTCGGCGTGGTACATCGTGCGGCCATCGGGGCTCCAGGCGAGCCCGTTCGAGATCGTCATGTCGTCGAGCACCGGAACGAGATCGAGATCGGATGACAGACGGTACAGCCGCGCGCTGCTGGCGTCCCGCTTTTCGTTCATAGTCCCTGCCCAGAAGCGTCCTTGCGCATCGGCGCGACCGTCATTGAAGCGGTGATGCTCAGGGTCGTACGGCGCCGCAGCGATCCTGCGCTCGAGGCCGCCTTGCCGATCGACGAACCAGATTCCATCACGCAGCGCCGCGACGAAGCCGCCACGGACCCGCAAGGCGAAACATCCGATCGCCTGCGGCATCGGCCACGCACTGTTGGTGCCGTGCGCGGGATCGAAGCGATTGAGCGAAGGCGCGTTGATGTCGATCCAATACAGCGCCTGCTCGTCGACCGACCACACCGGACACTCACCCAGACTGGCCTTGACGTCGAGCACGCATGTAAAGGAGGATTCCATGGGCGGGATTCCATCGGCGGCGTCAGCCGTTCCGCGAGACTGAGATGCTCATCGTACAAGAAAAAGATGCGCCCGGTGCGAGCACGCGGGTGCCCGTATCGCGATCTTCGCTGGCGCGGTTGAATGCATCGGTCATGTGCGTCACGGGTTCAAGCGCGAAAAACGACCTGCCCTCGGACTTATCCGAGGGAACGAACACGACCAGGTAGTCGCAAGCGCGGTCGCCGGCAATTTTCGCGGTGAGCCTGCGCGCCGGCCAGCGAACGGTCGCTGGTGGTCGCCAGCCAGCAAAGCAGTTGTCGAGCGTGGTGGCGCCGATGAGACG
>VBDA01000247.1:22093-26648 GCA_005883655.1 Betaproteobacteria bacterium
TCTCCATCGCGACCGAAATAGGGATGCCATCCCAGGCCGAAGGGAAACGCGTCGCCGCCGGTATTTTCGATGTCGAGCCCGAGCTGAAGAGTGGCGACCAGCGCATCGGCAACGAGGGCGAACCGTTGTCGCGCGCGATACGGAAATGGCCATTCGCGTGCTCGTGCGCCGGACGCATCGTGCTCGAGCTCGATCGCAAGACGCGAAGGCTCGTGTCGTGTCACGCTCCACGTCCGCTGCCAGCCGTTGCCGTGAATCGCGTGCGGCTCGGCGTCGATGTAACGCGTCAAGCCGTATTCGCGGCCGGTCCAGTGCAGCGTCGCATCAGCGATACGGTTGGAAAACGGAATCAGCGGAAAGCAGGCGAAGCTTCTCACCGCGCCCTCGGCGAGAGCCCTTTCAGGCGTCGGCCGCAGAATCGCCTCACCGTCGCATTGGAACGCCGCGATGGAGCCGCCGACGGCCGGCGCGACGACGACACGTGCCGAGTCGGCGGAGAGCTCGATGGTCTCGGTCACGCTACTGCCGGGTGCTAGTTGCAAGCCACTAATACGCGCTTTGCGATTTCGCCGGCGCGGCGGGCGCGCTCCCACGCATCTTGGCGAGATATTCCTGCCCGCGGCTCACCACGTAACCCATGTCGGAGCCGACCGCGACCCAGGAGAAGCCATACTCGATGAATTTGCCCGCCATGTCCGGGCTCATGCCGATAATGCCGGACGGTTTACCGAGCCGCTTGCATGCCTGCGCGCCTTCCTTGAGCTTGTCCTGGACTGCGGCGTTGCCGATGTCGCCAATAAAACCCATCGACGCCGACAGATCTCCCGGGCCGATGAAAATCGAGTCGACGCCGGGAACGGCAGCGATCGAGGCCAACTGATCGAACGCGGGCAAGGTTTCGATCTGCACGATGACGCAGGCCTCTTCGTTCGCGCGCTTGAGGTAGTTCGGTATCGTGCCGTAGCGGCTGCCACGATGCGTCCCGGCGACGCCGCGCACGCCGTCGGGTGGATAACGGGTCGACGCGACTGCGCGCTTGGCTTCGTCTGCGTTTTGCACGAAGGGAAACAGCAGCGTCTGCGCGCCGGCGTCCATCGCCCGCTTGACCATCACCATGTCGTTCCAAGGCGGGCGCACGATCGCCTGCGCCGGCGTTCCTGCGATCGCCTGCAGGATGCCGATCATTTGCGGCGTGTCGATCGGCGTGTGTTCCATGTCGACGACCAGAAAGTCGAAGCCTACCGACCCCAGCGCTTCGGCGGTCGAAGGCGCTCCACTCATCAGCCATGCGCCGATGGGCGTCTTGCCCGAGGCGATCGCGCGCTTGAATTGATTGACAGGCATTTCCATGAGCCGATCTCCGGAAAGAATCAGGGACGGTTTGGGAAGAGCGGAAAATAAACCGAAAACAGGTAGAAAAATCGCTGGCAGAATCAGGACGGATCATTGTAGCGGGCGTTTACACTTGAGTCATTCCTGTGATGCCCATGGCTTCTAGAAGGCGTCACGCGCTGACCGCGGGTTTATAATCGCGATATTCGGGGAGGTTCGGACCTCCCCGTTCTTTTGCCCGATCCCCGATGCGCGCGCACTTTTCCCGCCCGGCGTTCTTCGAAGGCGTTCGCGACATGACGCCGGTTCTGATCGGCATTGTCCCGTTCGGCATGGTCTGCGGGATCGCCGCGATCTCGGCCGGCGCTTCGCCGCTCGCGGCGCTGGCGATGTCGGCGATCATGTTCAGCGGCGCGGCGCAGATCGTCGCCTCGCAGCTGATAGCCGCCGGGGCTCCGCTGATGGTGATCATCCTGTCCTGCGTGGTGGTCGGCCTGCGTTTTCTGGTCTACAGCGCGGCGATGGCGCCGTATTTGCGGCCGCTCGATCACCGCTGGCGCAATGTTCTGTCGTTCGTCCTTACCGATCAGGCGTTCGCGGGCACCATCCAGCGCTTTCGTGAATCAGGTGACCTGCGCGCTAACGCGTCCTACTTTCTCGGCGGCGGTGCGCTGCTTTGGGTCGTCTGGCAAGTGGCCACGCTCGCCGGCATCCTCGTCGGACAGGTGATTCCGGCGCCGTGGCAGCTCGAGTTTGTCGTGCCCCTGTCCTTCCTCGCGATACTGACGCCGCTGTTTCGCGACCGAGTCACCTTGCTGGTGGTTTTCACGACGGCCGCGGCCGTGATAGCACTCGATGACATGCCGATGCGCCTTTCGCTGATCTGCGCCGGATTGATCGGGATCGCCAGCGGCGTCGTTGCCGATACGATGCGTGGAAAACATGAGTAAGGAGGCGACGATCTGGCTGGCGATTCTTGCGGTGGGCGCGATCAATTATGTCGCCCGGCTTTCGTTCATTGCGCTTTTCGCCCGTCGCGACATGCCGCCCCTGCTCGACCGCGCGCTGAAGCACGTACCGGCTGCGATGCTGACCGCGATCGTCGTTCCCGCGGTCGTTTTCGTGGGGCAGGGCGTGCTCCGGCTCGACCCTGGAAACGCCAAGCTCATCGCGGCGGTCGCGGCGCTCGCCGTCGCTGCGTGGCGGCAGAGCACGACCCTTACCATCGTGGTCGGCATGGCGGTGCTCTGGCTCGCGCAGTATGCGTTGAGATAAGATGACCGGTCGGGCAATCATGAGTATCGAGGATTTTTAATGCGATTCGAAGGCACCGATACCTACATCGCCACCCCGGACCTGATGCTTGCCGTCAATGCGGCGGTCACGCTCGAACGGCCGCTGCTGGTGAAGGGCGAACCGGGGACCGGCAAGACCATGCTGGCCGAGGAGGTGGCGCGGAGCTTGAAGCGGCCGCTGGTGCAGTGGCACATCAAGTCAACCACCAAGGCGCAGCAGGGTCTCTACGAATACGACGCCGTGTCACGGTTGCGCGACTCGCAGCTCGGTGACGCGCACGTCGGAGACATCGCGCACTACATCAAGCGCGGCGTCCTCTGGGAGGCGTTCGAATCGGAATCCCCGGCGGTGGTGCTGATCGACGAGGTCGACAAGGCGGACATCGAGTTTCCCAACGATCTCTTGCGCGAGCTCGATCGCATGGAGTTTTACGTCTACGAGACGCAGAGGACCATCCGCGCGCGTCACCGTCCGCTGGTGGTGATCACCAGCAACAACGAAAAGGAATTCCCGGACGCGTTCCTGCGCCGCTGTTTTTTTCATTACATCCGATTTCCGGACCGGGAAACGATGACACGGATCGTCGACGTTCACTTCCCAGGCTTGAAAAAGAGCTTGCTCAAGGAAGCGCTCGAAGTCTTCTTCGAGTTGCGCGACGTGCCCGGATTGAAAAAGAAGCCATCGACGTCCGAGCTCCTCGACTGGTTGAAGCTATTGCTGGCCGAGGACATTCCGCCGGAGGCGCTGCGCAGCACGGACAAGAAGGTGATCATCCCGCCGCTCCACGGCGCGCTGCTCAAGAACGAGCAGGACGTGCACTTGTTCGAGAGGGTCGCCTTCCTGGCGCGCAGCGGAAGATAATCATGCGGTTCGTCGAGCCCATCACGCTCACCGGCACCCACGCCAGCATCGAGCCGCTCGGACGAGAGCACGAAGAGGCGCTAGCGCGCGCCGTCGCCGACGGCGAGCTGTGGCGGCTGTGGTACACGACGGTCCCGCCGCCGGAGAAAATGGGCCAATACATCACCATTGCGCTGGACATGCGCGAGCGTCTGGATGCGATGCCTTTTGTCATACGCGAGAAATCCTCGGGCGAGATCGTCGGCTGCACCCGGTACTTCAACGTCGACGCGGCCAATCGCCGTCTGGAAATCGGGCATACCTGGTATTCCAAGCGCGTCCAGCGCGGCCCGATCAACACCGAGTGCAAGCTCATGCTCCTCTCGCATGCGTTCGAGAAGCTGCAGTGCATCGCGGTCGAGTTTCGCACCCACTGGTTCAATCATGCCTCGCGCACCGCGATCGAGCGGCTCGGTGCCAAGCAGGACGGCGTGCTGCGCAACCATCAGGTGAGCGCCGACGGCTGGAAGCGCGACACGGTGGTCTTCAGCATCATCGACGGCGAGTGGCCGGCGGTGAAGCGTCACCTGCGCTACCAGCTCGAGCGACCTCGGTAGTAGCCTGGGTCGGGACGCAGTGCTAGTCGACTTCTTTCTCCATCTCAAGGCCGCGAAGCTGCCGGTCTCGACGCGCGAGTTCCTGACGCTCCTCGACGCGCTCAAGCACGACGTCGTCTCGGGCAGCATCGACGATTTCTATTTCCTCGCCCGCACCTGTCTCATCAAGGACGAAGCGCTGTACGACCGCTTCAATCTGGCGTTCGGCGCGTACTTCAAGGGCGTCGACAGCGTATTCGACATTCGTGCACAGATTCCCGAGGAGTGGATTCGCAAACTGATCGAAGGCAACCTTTCGGAGGAAGACAAGGCGCTGATCAAAGCACTAGGCGGCTGGGACAAGCTGATGGAAACCCTGAAACAGCGACTCGAGGAGCAACGCGACCGGCACCAGGGCGGCTCGAAATGGATCGGCACCGCGGGAACGAGCCCGTTCGGCGCCTATGGCTACAATCCCGAGGGCGTTCGCT
>VBDA01000247.1:26763-29779 GCA_005883655.1 Betaproteobacteria bacterium
GCGCGAAGGCGTACCCGAGGAGCTCGACCTCGACGCCACGATCGATGGCACCGCCAAAAATGCCGGCTGGCTCGATCTGCACCTGGTGCCGGAGCGCCGCAACCGGGTCAAGGTGCTGCTTTTCCTCGACGTCGGCGGCTCGATGGATCCGCACGTCCAGGTGTGCGAAGAGCTGTTCTCGGCGGCCAAGAGCGAGTTCCGCCATCTCGAATACTTCTACTTCCACAACTGCGTCTACGATTATGTTTGGCGCGACAACCGACGCCGCCGCAACGAGCGCTTCGCGACCTTCGACATACTCCACAAATACGGCCCGGACTGGAGGCTGGTGCTGGTCGGCGATGCGGCAATGAGTCCCTACGAGATCGTGCAGGCAGGCGGCAGCGTCGAATACATGAACGACGAGCCGGGCGCCGCCTGGCTCAAGCGCCTGATCGACACCTATCGCCACGCGATCTGGCTCAACCCCGAGCCCGAGCGCTCGTGGGCCTACTCGCGCTCGACGCAGATCGTGCTGGAGATACTGGGTCCGCGGATGTTTCCGCTCACCCTCGACGGCCTCCAGCGCGGGATCGCGGCGCTGCGGAAGTAGCGGTAGCTCGCGGCGCAGCGGCGGCAGCAGCGAATCGCGGCGCGAGCATCGCGTACCACGCGAGCGACAGGATCACCAGCACCCACACAATGACGGGTCCGCTCGGCAAATCGAGCGCGGTTGAGACAACTAGCCCCATCGCATAGCCCGCCGCGCCGATCGCCCACGCGGCCGCAAGGCGTCTTCGCGTCATTTTTCGGGTGGCGAGCGGCGGCACGATCAGGGTCGCGAAGACGAGATACAAACCGACCAGTTGTACCGACACGGTGACCGCGAGCGCGAAAAGGACGTAGAAGCCGGTGCGGCCGAGGCGTTCCTTCCAGCCGAACCACAGGAAGAGCACTGCTGCGTAGACCAGCGCCGCCCATAGCAGCCGCGACGGCCGCGCCCAGAGAATCTGCCCGACCAGCAGATCGCGCAAGTGCTCGCTGCCGTGCACGTTGCTGGCAAGCAGCAACACGCTGCCGGTCGCGCCGAGGATGAACACCACGCCGATGACCGCTTCCTGTACGTCGGGCCAGATTCGCTCAGTCCAGGTGAGCAGCAGCGCGCCGCCGAGCGCCGCCGCGAGCGCGGCAATCTGCACCGCGATGCCCTCGGCCTCGAAGCCAAACTGGTCGGCGAGCAGCACGCCGCAGCCAGCGATCTGCGCGATGGCGAGGTCGATGAAGACGATGCCGCGCGCCAGCACCTGCATGCCGAGCGGCACATGTGTCGAGGTGACGAGCAGGCCGGCCGCGAGCGCAGGAAGCAGGATCGAAATGCTGATGGCGTTGAGATTCACTGCAGGCCTTTGCGGAGCCGCTCTATCGTATCGTCGAACAATCCGAACAGATCCTTTGCGGCGTCGTCGCCACCGACGGTGAACGGCAACACAACGGCGTTGATCTTCGCCCGCTCCGCGATCCATTGCGAAGCACGGTCGCTTTGGTACGCGGCGCGCAGGACCATCTTCACCGGCTGTCGCTGCACGGTTGCCAGCACGTCGGATAGATGGGCGGTCGTCGGCTCGACGCCCGGCTTCGGTTCCAGCGCAGCGACCTCCTTCATGCCGAGCCACGCGATCAGGTAGGTGAAGCCCTTGTGCTGAACGAGGATCGGGACACCCCTCAACGGAGCTCCCTCTTTCTCCCATCGCGCGATCGCGGCGTTCCAGCGCTCGGCGAAGGCCTTGTAGCGCGTCTGGTAATACGCGGCGTTTTCGGGATCGAGCTCGGCCAGGCGCGCCGAGAGCGGCCCCGCAACGCGAGCGATGTTGCGCGGATCGGTTTGGATGTGGGGATCGCCAGCCGCATGCACGTCGCCCTCCGACCGATCCAGACGCGACGGTTTGTCCAATATTGGAACGAACGATGCCGCCTCGAAATAGCCCGGCTTGCCGGCTTGCACCTTGGGATTACCGGCTTGCTGGGTCACCAGCGGCAGCCAGCCGATCTCGAGCTCGGCGCCGGTCGCGACCACCAGATCGGCGCCGCGTGCGCGGCCGATGAGGCTCGGCTTCGCCTCGACGTGATGCGGATCCTGCAGCGGGTTGGTCGCGGTATAGACCTTGACCTTGTCGCCGCCCAATTCCCCGGTGAGCGCGCCCCATTCGGGCACGGTCGCGAAAACGTTGAGCGCCGCAGCCGCGGGTCCCACCCATGCGAGTACCAGCGGTACCAGCAGCCATTGCAAGTGCGATTTCATCGCATGCTCCTCTAGAATTTGTGCGCGCCGTGCGCGCCCAGCGTCAGGATGTATTGCAGGAACAGCTGATTGTCGGTCATGCCGGCCTGCGTCTTGCTCTGTCCATACTGCAGGCGGATGCGGCTGAATTCCGACGGCGTGTAGTCGACCATCAAGGTCGAGCGCTCCGGATGGAATGCCGGCGCATCGAGGTAAGCGGCATTGGTGCCGTAGTCCACGTGTCCCGGTTCGAGCCGGTCGTAGCGCACACCGACGCGCCAATAGGGCATGAACTGGTAGACGCCCTGCAAGTACCAGCCGCTCTGCCGGGACGTGTACGCCGAGGTGTTGGTCAGATGCAGCGCGCCATCGACGTCATAGGTGAAATCACCGCTTTCGCGGCGCCAGAAATATTCACCCTGCAGCTTGAAGTTGGTGTACAGCGGATTACCGTTGGGCGCGTATTTCCAGACAAAATCGGCGATTGCGACATGGCTCGTCCCGTTGAATGCGACCTGCGCATTGTTGCCTGTGAGGTCGAGCTGCGAGTACTCGCGGCCCTCTGCGCGCGTCTGCAAATATGAAACACCGGCGCGCCAGCTGTGGCTGGCGCCGATATCGCCTCCGGTGTGGGCGTAGATCACGCCCGACCCGGCACCGTTCTTGTTGCGCATCGACCCGGGGAAGTTGTCTCCGTTTCCGACTTCGGCGCCGAGCTCGAGAAATTGATCGGTCGGGGCGACCCATTTGACTTGCAGC
>VBDA01000131.1 GCA_005883655.1 Betaproteobacteria bacterium
CACACAACCATAATTTCGTCCCGGAGGAGGAATCAATGAAGAGTCAACCATCGAGCATCATGCGCGCCGTGCTCGCCGCCGCGCTGTTTGGCCTTGCTGCACAGGCGCAGGCAGTCACCGAGATCCAGTGGTGGCATGCCATGACTGGCGCCAACAACGATCGCGTCAACGCTCTGGCCAAGCGCTTCAGCGACAGCCAGAGCGACTACAAGGTCACGGCGGTTTACAAAGGCAGCTATCCGGAGACGATGGCGGGAGCGATCGCCGCGTATCGCGCGGGCAACGCGCCGGCGCTATTGCAGGTGTTCGAGATCGGGACCGGCACGATGATGGCGGCCAAGGGCGCGATCAAGCCGGTGTACGAGGTGATGGCCGAAGCGGGCGAGCCGTTCGACCCGAAGGTCTACGTCCCGGCGGTGGCTGGCTATTACACGAACGCGAAGGGTCAGATGCTGTCCTT